>JBKJKR010000593.1:0-5183 GCA_046597135.1 Acidimicrobiales bacterium
CGAGCGGCGCGCCGTCGGGCGACGCGGGGTCGGGCGACACCACTCGGCCCCCGGCGCGGGGGGGGCTCAGAGGCCGAGCGCCGACTTCAGGTCGTCGACCCGGTCGGTGAGCTCCCAGGTGAACGCGTCGCCCACGCGACCGAAGTGGCCGTAGGCCGCCGTGGCCTTGTACTTCGGCTTGCGCAGATCGAGGTCGCGGATGATGGCCGCCGGGCGGAGGTCGAACACCTCGTCGACCGCGCGAGCGATCGCCGCCTGATCGACCGACTCGGTACCGAACGTCTCGACCAGCACCGAGATCGGGCGAGCCATGCCGATGGCGTACGCCACCTGCACCTCGCAGCGCGAGGCCGCACCGCAGGCGACGACGTTCTTGGCCACCCAACGCGCGGCATAGGCCGCGGAACGGTCGACCTTGGACGGGTCCTTGCCGCTGAACGCGCCGCCACCGTGGCGGGCCATGCCGCCATAGGTGTCGACGATGATCTTGCGACCGGTGAGGCCGGCGTCGCCGACCGGGCCACCCACCACGAAACGCCCGGTGGGGTTCACGTAGACCGCGTAGTCGTCGTCCCGGAACTGCTCGGGGATGATCGGGGTGATCACCTGCTCGATGAGATCGGGGCGGATCATCGTGTCGCGGTCGATGCCGTCGTTGTGCTGCGTGCTGATGAGCACGGCCTTGAGGCGCACGGGGATGTTGCCCTCGTACTCGAACGTGACCTGGGTCTTGCCGTCAGGGCGCAGGTACGGGACCTGCCCTGACTTGCGCACCTCGGCGAGGCGCTCGGCCAGGCGGTGGGCCAGGTGGATCGGCAGCGGCATGAGCACGTCGGTCTCGTTGCACGCGTAGCCGAACATGATGCCCTGGTCGCCGGCGCCCTGCTTGTCGAGCAGATCCGACTCACCCGAGCGACCGGACCGGACCTCTTCGGAGTCGTCGACGCCTTGCGCGATGTCAGGTGACTGCTCGTCGATCGCGATCATGACGCCGCACGTGTTGCCGTCGTAGCCGAAGGACTCGCGGTCGTAGCCGATGCCCTTGATCGTGTCGCGCACGATGCTCGGGATGTCGGCGTAGGCCGACGTGGTGATCTCGCCCGCGACGATGGCCAACCCGGTGGTGACGAGGGTCTCGCACGCCACCCGGCTCATGGGGTCCTGCTCGATGAGCGCGTCGAGGATCGAGTCGGAGATCTGATCCGCCATCTTGTCGGGGTGGCCCTCGGTGACGGATTCCGAGGTGAACAGCCAGTTGGTCACGTTGTTTCCTGCCTTGGTGACGTAGGGATCAGCGTTGGGCGCTGATCACTGCGAGGTGCTCGAAGTGCGCCGGGTGACGATCGCATCGCAGATCGCGTCTGCGATGACTCGTTTGTCGGCAAGAGGTATAGCAGTTGCCCGACCATCGGCGGTGATGATGGTGACTGCGTTGGTGTCGTGGGCGAAGCCGACGTCGGGTGCGGCGACATCGTTGGCCACGATCAGGTCGAGGTTCTTGCGCGCCAGCTTGTCGCGGGCGTTCACGAGGATGTCGTTCGTCTCGGCCGCGAACCCGACGATGACCTGCCCGGCCCGCTTGGTGCGACCGAGGTCGACGAGGAAGTCGTGCGTGGGTTCGAGCACGATGTCGGCGAGCCCGTCACCCTTCTTGATCTTGCGATCGGCGACGGCCTTCGGACGGAAGTCGGCCACCGCCGCGGCCATGACCACGACGTCGAAGGTGGCTGCACGCGGCATGACCGCGGCCTCCATGTCGGCCGCGCTCTCGACGCGTACGACCTCGACGCCGACCGGCGCCGGACGATCGGCGGTGGTGACCAGGGTGACGGCCGCGCCACGTGCCCACGCGGCGGCCGCGACGGCATACCCCTGTTTGCCGGTGGACCGGTTGGTGACGACGCGGACCGGGTCGATGGCCTCGCGGGTGCCACCCGCCGTGACGAGGACCCGGACGCCGCGCAGATCGCCGAAGGACAGGAGTCGTTCGGCGTGGGCGACGATGACCTCGGGCGAGGCGAGCCGACCGGTGCCGAGATCCCCGCCCGCCAGGCGACCCGCTTCTGGGTCGACGATGTGGACGCCGCGCTGGGCGAGCACCGCGAGGTTGTCCTGCACGGAAGGGTGCTCCCACATCTCGGTGTGCATGGCCGGGCAGACGAGCACCGGAGCACGCGTGGCGATCAGGGTCGCGGTGAGCAGATCGGCGGAGCGGCCGGTGCGGTAGTCGGACAACAGCCGTGCGGTGGCCGGTGCGACGATCACCAGATCGGCGCTCTGGCCCAGACGTGTGTGGGGTATGGGGCTGGCCTCGGTCCACAGGCTCGACTGCACGGGCTCGGACGCGAGCGCCGAGAACGTGGTCTCGCCCACGAAGTGCAGCGCGCCCTTGGTGAGCACCGGCACCACGTGCGCACCGGCGTCGACCAGGCGACGGCACACGTCGATGGCCTTGTACGCCGCGATGCCACCACAAACTCCGAGGACGACGCGCCGTCCGGCGAGGGCAGACATGCGCTGGGTGAGATCAGTCGGTGAGCGCGGCCTCGGCCGCGTCGGCTCCGTCGGCCAAAACCTCGGCGACGGGGACGATCTTGTCGGCCGCGATCTCCTCGAACGCGATCGACAGCGGCTTGCGGGCCGTGGAGGTGACCTGCGGCGGGATCGATGAGCCGAGGCCCTCGCCGAGGTGCCCGAAGTAGGAGTTGATCTGACGGGCCCGCTTGGCCGACAAGGTCACCAGGGTGAACTTCGAGTGCGACCGTTCGAGCAACTCCTCGATCGGCGGGTTGACCATGCTGTCGTGGCGCTGGGCCATGCGGGCTCCTGGGGCGAGAGAAGGCGCGCTCGGCGAAAACTGCCGCCGGACGCGGCCACCAGGCTAGCAGCGAGATGTCGCGCTTCGGCGGGACCGGCCGGGTCAGCGAGCCGGTTGGACCCGGGTGCGCCGGGCGTCGTCGATGAGCCGACGGATCTCGGCCACGACCCGGTCGAGGTCGTCGTTCACCAGGAACACGCAGTCGAGCGCCACCGCGTCGCGAAACTCGCGCTCGGCCTCGGCAATGCGCGCCTCGACCCGTTCGGGTGGATCGCCCCGGCCCTGCAGGCGCCGGCGTTGGACGTCACGGTTCGGGGCGTCGACGAACAGGAGCAGCGCATCGTCGAGGCGGTCGCGCACCTGCTTGGCCCCGTTCACGTCGATCTCGAGCAGCACGTCGCGTTCGGGATCGGCCGACGGCAGCGGGGTGCCGTAGAGGTTGCCGTGGAACTCGTTCCACTCGAGAAAGCCACCGGCCTGCACGTGGGCCTGGAACGCGTCGCGGTCGACGAACACGTAGGCGTCGGGGTTCTCCCCCGGGCGGCGGTCGCGCGTCGTCCACGACCGTGACAGCCACAGCCGTGGATCGAGCGCGACAAGTTGTTCCGCGATGGTGCCTTTGCCGACACCACCGGGGCCGGCCAGGACGATCACCACGACGGGCTCACGGTGTCAGCTACCGAACTCCTCGAGGAGGCGGGCCCGCTGCTGGGCGCCGAGGCCCTGCACCCGACGGGTCTCGGCGATGCCGACGTCGTCCATGACGCGGCGGGCCTTGACCTTGCCCACGCCCGGAAGCGACTCGAGCAGGGCCAGGACCTTGATCTTGCCGATGGTCTCATCGGTGCCGGCGAGGGCGAAGAGCTCCGGGAGCGACAACGAGCCCATCTTGAGGCGGTCCTTGACCTCGGCGCGCGCCCGACGGGCGACAGCAGCCTTGGCGAGCGCGGCTTGGCGTTGTTCGGCGGTGAGTTGCGGAGGATTGGCCATGTGTCGACCATACCCAAGCTGGCCAGGGACAACCCTTCAAACGACTGTGACACAAGTGGCGCTCTGGGGCTTGACATCAGATGCCTTGAACGTCCACGTGCCGCGTAGCCATGAGGGAAAGACCGTGCTATGCGAGCTCGGCGACGAGCTGCTCGGCCGCCGCCACCGGGTCGTCGGCGCCGGTGACCGTGCGGCCCACCACCAACAGGTCGGCGCCGCCCGCGAGTGCTTCGGCGGGCGTCGAGGCCCGCGCCTGGTCGTGTGCCTCGGTACCCGCGAGGCGGATGCCCGGCACCACGCGCTTGAGGCGCGGGGCGTAGTTGTAGGCGTCCTTGAGATCGATGGCCGCGCACACGATGCCGGTGCAGCCGGCCTCGGCGGCGAGCATGACCCGCTTGGGCATGATGTGGGCCGGCGCGTCCGAGTCGCTGGTGAGGACCGTGACGGCCAGCGACCACGGCTCTTCGAGACCGGCGCGGCTCGAGCCTTCACGAAGGCCTTCGACGCCGGCCTTCAACATGTCGATGCCGCCGTGGGCGTGCATGGTGACGTAGCGCACGCCGAGCGCACCGAGCACCCGCGAGGCCTTGTTGACCGTGGTGGGGATGTCGTGCAACTTGAGATCGAGGAACACCTCGTAGCCGAGCTCGGTGAGCGTGCCGATGACCTCGGGTCCGGCGGCGCTGTACAGCTCGAGCCCGACCTTGGCGACGCCGAAGTACGGGCGCAGCTGGCGCCCGATGCGCATCGCCAGGACGAGGTCATCGACGTCGAGCGCCAGTGCGAGGCGCTGGCGCACCTCGGTCGGCACGCCGGTGGTCGCGGTTTCAGCCATGAGCTCCTCCGATGAGTTCTCCCACGTCGCGAACCCCGTGATGGGCGCACCAGCGAGCGAGATCGTTTCGTATGCGATCGAGGGTGTGAGGGTCAGCGAACGATGCCGTACCAATCTGCACGGCCTGTGCGCCGGCGAGCAGGTACTCGACCACGTCGGTGGCCGACGCTACACCGCCCACCCCCACGATGGGCAGATCCGCCAGGGCGGCCCGGCAGTCGTACACCGCCCGGAGCGCCACCGGTTTGATGGCCGGTCCTGACAGGCCGCCCCGCCCCGCCCCGAGGCGCAACCCGCGGGACTCGGCGTCGATGTCGATGGCGAGCAGCGTGTTGGTCAGCGTCACCGCCTCGGCCCCGCCCTCGCGCGCCGCCGCGGCGATCTCGGCGATGTCGTGCACGTTCGGCGACAACTTGGCCCAGCGTGGCCGCCGGCACGCCGCGGTCGCGGCCATGACCTCGGCGGTGGCCGAGGGCGAGTGGGCGAACATCCGGCGTCGGTCCTCGAGGTTGGGGCACGACACGTTGACCTCGACCGCGA
>JBKJKR010000032.1:0-4051 GCA_046597135.1 Acidimicrobiales bacterium
GTGCGTTCCTGGCCGATCATCCCGCCGACGAGGGCGTTGACGCCGACCAGCAACAGGAACTGGGCCAGGTTCTCGCGCAACCCCAACCGAAGCGGCTTCAAGGGACGGGCAACTGGCGTGGTGCTGCTCACGCTCCGACCGCCAACGGTCGGCCCGTGGCCGACGACCAGGTGTCAGGTCCTCCGTCGAGCACCACGACGTCGTGGTCGCCGCGGGCGGCGAGCAGGCTGGCGCCGGTCATCGCCCGCTCGCCATGACCGCACATCACCGTCACCGCCCCGACCGTTGGCTCGACCCTGGTGATCTGGCCGAGCTCAACGTTGCGCGCGCCGGGGACGTGACCGGAGGCGTACTCGTTGGCCTGGCGGACATCGACGACCGCGCCGGCCATGGCATTCACATCAACGAACGGGATCGTGCTGACCTGTCGGCCAGAGTCCGTCCAGGCGTCGATGCCACCGTTCAGTTCCCCGACGAGGTGTTCGTGGCCGACGTCGAGGCACTGGCGCACGAGGTCGGCTCGGTCCTGATCGGGGTCGAGGACGAAGACCAGCTGCTGGTCGGGTTCGACGAGCCAGCCGAGCCAGCCGGCGAACACCGGGCGCAGCGTGTTCGACAACGATCCGGGCACGTGCCCATCGGCGAAGGCGGCCACCGGCCGGGCGTCGACCACAACTCCACCGGTGGCGATGTGTCGTTCGACGTCGTCGGGTGTGAGCGCTGCGAGTGTGGGCAGTGTGTCGTAGCGGGCCGGGCCGAGACGGTTCAGCTCGGGCAGGCGCGCGAAGTAGGTGGGGAAAGTGCCGAACCCGGCGACCAGTCGCTCAACGAACGTGTCCTCGTCGCGGATGGTGAACAACGGGTTGGTGTCGCGTTCGTGGCCGAGAGTCGAGGTGCGCTGCGATGCGCCGGGTGCCGAGCAGAACGATCCGGCGCCATGGGTCGGGTAGACGGCGACAGAGTCCGGCAGGCTGTCGAAGCGGCGCAGACCGCGGAACATCTCATGCGCCAGTGGCACCGCGAGATCCGGCCCGCACAGATCGGTCCGGCCCACGGTGCCGACCATCAACGAACCACCGGTGAACAACGCTGCCGCTCGACCGTGGTCGGTCAGCACGTAGGCGTGGTGATCGGGCGTGTGGCCCGGGGTCGCCAGTGCGGTCAGCGTGATCTCCGGGGCCAGCTCGACGATCTCGCCGTCGACGACCGGGCGGTGCGGGGATTCGAGGTTCGACGCGGCCGGAGCGACGAACACGGCGGCGCGGCGTGCCACGAGGCCTGGGCTGCCGGTCACGTAGTCGGCGTGGGAGTGCGTGTCGATCGTCCACACGATCCTCAACCCGAGCGTGTCAGCGAGTTGCTCGTGTGCGATCGGGAAGCGCGGCGGGTCGACGATCGCAGCGGTCGCGTTGCCGAGATCGATCACGTATGACGAATGGCCGAGGCCTTCGTCGACGAACTCGTGGATCTGCATGCTCATCGCTCCCTTCTCAAAGAACTTCTTGAATACTCGCGACGCTGAGAGTACCTTGTCAAGTAGTTGTTTGAACAGATGGAGGAGTTGTGGGCAACCGTGTGGCGAAGGATGCGTTGTTCGACGGGTTCGCCGACATCGCCAAGGCGTTGGCGAACGGGCGTCGTGCAGAGCTGATCGACGTCCTCGCCCAAGGCGAGCGACATGTCGAGGAGCTCGCCGATGAGATCGGCCAGAGCCTCGCCAACACCTCGTTCCACCTCCGCACTCTCGCCGGCGCCGGCTTGGTCGTCACCCGCCGTGACAAGAACCGCATCTACTACCGGCTCGCCTCCGACCGTGTCATCGAGTTGTGGGGCGCACTGCGTGACGTCGCTGCCGCCCATCACGCAGAGCTCGAGGCGCTCACTGCCGCCTACCTCGGGCACCGCGACGAGTTCGACCAGTTGAGCAGGAGTGAACTCGCCGCCCGACTCGCCGCCGGCGACGTCGTCGTGCTCGACGTCCGCCCCTCAGCGGAGTACGCGGCAGGGCACATCGCCGGCGCCCGATCGATTCCCGCCGACCGCCTCGCCCGCGAGCTGCGCAGCCTGCCCGCAGATGTCGAGATCGTCGCCTACTGCCGGGGCCCGTACTGCCTGCTCGCCGACGACGCCGTCCGCCTGCTCCGCCGCAAAGGACGTGCCGCGCGCCGCCTCGAGGACGGCTTCCCCGAATGGCGCCACGCCAACCTTCCGATCCAGTCACTGCCCCCACAGGAGGTCATGTCATGAAGGTCCTCGTCATCCTGCAAGGCCCCGCCTACGGCACCGAGGCCAGCTACAACGGACTGCGCCTGGCCGGTAACCTCGCCGAGCGCGACGGCGTCGAGGTCAAGATCTTCTGCTTCGGCGACGCGGTCGGCCTCGCTGTCGCCGGCCAGCAACTCCCCAACGGCTACTACCACCTGGACCGGATGCTCACCTCCGCCGCCCGCCACGGCGCAGAGATCGGACTGTGCGGTACCTGCATGGATGCCCGCGGGATCACCGACGCAATGCTGATCACCGACACCCGCCGATCCAGCCTCGATGAAGTCACCGACTGGACCCTCTGGGCCGACAAGACGATTGCGTTCTGACCGATGATCACCACCGTGTCGCTCTCGCGCTGGAGTGCTGCAGCCGACGCGTACGACGCGTGGTTCGACCGTCCGTGGGGTCGTCATGCAACCGCGGTCGAGCATCGGATGCTGCTCGACGCGGCGGGGCCAGTTTCGGGACGGGCGGTACTCGACGCGGGATGCGGGACGGGTCGGTTCATGCGCCGCCTCGAATCGGAAGGGGCCGCGGTGCTCGGTGTCGACCGCGACCCCGACGCGCTCGCAATCGCCCGAACCAGGACGACGAGTGCACTCGTGCTCGGCGACACCCACCAACTCGCGCGCGAGGATCGTTCGGTCGACATCGCGTTCGCGGTCACCGTCTGCGAGTTCACCGCCGACCCCACTCGCGTGTTCGCCGAGTTGGCCCGAGTCACGAGACCCTCCGGTCGCATCGTCGTCGGTTCACTGAACCCGACCAGCCCGTCTCCTCGTCGCCCCCACCACCGCATGCCGCGAGCAGCAACGCGGCGCCCGCGACGCAGGTGAGGGCGCGCCGAGTTCGACGCGACGTCGGGGCGGTCATCGGTCGAGCAGGTCGGCGAGGTCGTCGGGGATTGGGCCGTGCTCGGTGAGGCCCATCGTGGTGCGTCCCGTGTTGCCGGGCGGGTAGCGGTTGGCGAGTGAGCCGGGTCCGGCGACGACGAGTCGGATCAGTTGTCCGGCGAGTTCGCGTCGATCGCGTTCGCGCCATGCGAGGCGGAGCATTGCGACGTGGACGCGTGTGTGGGGCCACGCCCAGGGTTGGGACGCGATGTGGGTCCGCTCGAGCGCGGGCCACGCGTCGTTGCCGGTGCGGGCGGCGGTGATGGCGTCGTCGATCAGTCGGGCGAGCTCGGCTGGTGGCCGGCGGCGGGACGGTTCAGGCATGGACGACCTCCTTTTCGGATGCGGCGACATGGGTGCTGGCGCCATGGCGGTGGATGCTTCGGCGGGCGCGCAGGCCGTTGGCGATGACGGCGATCTCGGCGATCTCGTGGGTGGCGACGACGGCGCCGAGGCCGAGCCAACCGAACGCCGCGACGGGGATGAGCACGGCGATGATCAACCCGGATAGCACCAGGTTCTGGATCATGATCCGCCGTGTTCGCACGGCGTGGTCGAGCACGTCGGGTAGGTGGGTGAGCCGGTCGCCCATGATCGCGATGTCGGCGGCTTCGATCGCCACGTCGCTGCCGGCTGCGCCCATCGCGATCCCGACCTGTGCGGTGGCCAACGCTGGGGCGTCGTTGATCCCATCGCCCACCATGGCCACCCCGCCGAGACTGGTGAGTCGTTCGATTGCGATGACCTTGTCGGCGGGCAGGAGCTCGGAGCGCACGTCATCGATTCCGGCCTGGGCTCCGAGCGCTCGGGCGGTGGCCTCGTTGTCGCCGGTCAGCATCGCCACGTGGAGACCGCGACGAGCGAGCGCGGCGACGACGTCCGAGGCTTCC
>JBKJKR010000188.1:0-4065 GCA_046597135.1 Acidimicrobiales bacterium
TGTCGAGGACCTGCTTCATGGTGCTCTTGCCTGCGTTGACCACCTTGCCGCGCAACGGCAGCACCGCTTGGATCTCGCTGTTGCGTCCGGCCTTGGCCGGGCCTGCTGCAGAGTCGCCCTCGACGATGAGCAGCTCGCTGTCGATGCCGTGGGTGCGGCAGTCGGCGAGCTTGTCGGGCAGCCCGGTGGAGCCGAGTGCGCTGGCCTTGCGCTTGGTCTCGAGGGCCTGCTTTGTGGTGACGCGGTTGATGACCGCATTGGTGATCTTGTCGCGCACCGCGTTGACGTGGGTCTTCTTGCCGTCGCCCGAGAACCAGTCGGTGAGGCCCTGCTTGACGATCTCGTAGGTGATGGACTGCACGGCCGGCGTGCCGAGCTCCTGTTTGGTCTGGCCTCGGAACTGCGGCTCGGGGAAGGTGACCTTGATGGCCGCGACGAGGCCTTCCTGCACATCGGACTTCTGGGCGCGGTCGTCGCCGTCCTTGGCGAACTTCGCCAACTTCTTGGTGCCCGCCAGCAGGACGTCGTTGATGGCGCGGGTGAGTGCGCGTTCGAAGCCCGCGACGTGCGTACCACCCTGCGACGTCGGGATCGTGTTCACGAAGGACACGATGGAGGTGTCGTAGCCCTTCACCCAGCGCAGCGCGACGTCGACGCGACAGTCGCGTTGCACCATGGCCATCTTGCCGTCGACCGGAACCTTCTCTTCGAAGACGTCGAGGCCGGTGAGCGTGATGACCTCGCTGACCGCTTCGCCGACCGAGAGGTAGTCGACGTAGTCGGCGAGGCCGCCACGCGACACGAACTCCTCGGGCTCGCCGCTCGCGCCGGATCGCTTGTCGAGCAGGACGACCTTGAGGCCCGGAACGAGGAAGCACATGGTGGCGACGCGCTCGCGCACCTCGCGCACGTCGATCGAGGCCTCGGGTTCGAAGATGTCGAAGTCGGGCCAGAAGCGGATGCGCGTGCCCGTCTTCTTGGGGGCGATCTTCTTGACCGTGCGCAGGTCGTGGCCCGCCTTGAACTTGCCCCGTTCGTCGAAGTGGCCGGCGACGCGGTCCTGGAACGACAGCTGGTAGGTGACCCCGTCGCGGTCGACCTCGGCCACGAGCTTGTTCGACAACGCGTTCACGACCGAGGCGCCCACGCCGTGCAGGCCACCTGATGCGCCGTACGCGCCGCCGCCGAACTTGCCGCCGGCGTGCAGTTCGGTGAGCACCACCTCGAGCGCCGACACCTTCTTCTTGGCGTGGCGATCGACCGGGATGCCGCGACCGTTGTCGATGACCTCGACCGAGCGATCGCGATGGAAGATCACCTCGATGCGGTTTGCGTAGCCGGCCGCGGCTTCGTCGATCGCGTTGTCGATGAGCTCCCACACGAGGTGCAGGAGACCGGCGTTGCCGGTACCGCCGATGTACATGCCCGGGCGCTTGCGCACCGCGTCGAGGCCTTCGAGCGTCTGGATCGCGTCGGCGTCGTAACCGGTCTTGGCCATGGCGGTCACCAGCGTGCTGCGCCGAGGGCGAGCACCGGTCGATCGGCGGACGTGCTGACGAGGTCGCGCTTGGACGGGGCCAGGGGGAACGCCACCGGATTGGGGTCGGCGACCTTGGGGTTGTCGTCGCTGCCCATGACCGCCTGGATGCTGTCGATCTCGGCCACGACCACACCGGCGATCCGCTGGCCTTCGCCCAACCTGGTGAGTCGGACCCCGGCACTGCCGCGGCCGTAGCTCGGGATGTCGTCGGCCGGCGTGGCCTTCGCGGTGCCGGCATCGGTGAACGTGGCCACGACCGCATCGCCGAACACCGGGCCGCCGCCGACGACGGCGCCGGTCTTGGCGTTCATACCCGACACGCCACCGGCCGTGGCGCCCTGCACGCTGATGTTGCCCACCGCAGTGCGCAACACCTGCGCGTCGGACGTGACGAGCACGATGTCGATGCCGTCAGGCGCGCTGAACGCAACGGCGAGCTTGTCGTTGCTCTTGAGCGACATCACCGGCTTGCCATGGCGCAGGTCGGCGACGGACTCGGGACTGAGCCGTTTCGCGAGCCCGCTCTGGGTGACGAGCACCAAGGACTCGGAGTCGGGGGAGACGATGGTGAGCACGACCTCGCCCTTGTTGGCGCTGAACTTCTTCGCGACGTCGGCACCGCGCGAGCGCCCGGTGACCTCGTCGATGTCGATGCCCTGCAACCGCAGGGCCCGACCCTCGCTGGTGATCGCGAAGACCGAGGAGAACGTGGACGAGAGAGCGGTAGCGGCGATGACGTCGTCGCGACCGGGTGATGCGCGCTTGGCGCCGGTGGCCGGCTCGCGTCCGACCTTGCCCGTGGTGGTGAGTGTGATGATGCACGGCTCGTCGGTGAGGGCGCGCTCCTCGTCGGGGGGCGGCACGTACACCGGTAGCTCGCCGGTGCGCACGATGACGCTGCGGCGATCGGTGCCGTACGCGTCGACGACCTCGCGCAGTTCGCTGAGCACCGTGCGCCGCTGGCGACCTTCGGATGCCAACAGGCCTTCGAGGTCGCTGATGCGTGCGAGGAGCTCGTCGCGCTCTTGTTCGAGCTTGAGCTTCTCGAGCGCGACGAGGCGGGCGAGCACCATGTCGAGGATGTGGTTGGACTGGATCTCGGACAGGGCCAGCTCGGCCATGAGCCGCTGGCGCGCCTCGGAACGGTCTTGTGAGGTGCGGATGAGCCGGATGACGAGGTCGATCGCGTCGAGTGCGATGAGGTAGCCCGCCACGATGTGCAAGCGCTCTTGCGCCTTGCGCAAGCGGTACTGCGAGCGCCGGACGATGACGTCGAGGCGGTGCTCGATGTAGTACTGGCACAGGTCGTAGAGGCCGACGGTGGTGGGGACACCGTTCACCAGCACGACGTTGTTGATGCCGAAGGTCTCTTCGAGCGGGGTCTGCTTGTAGAGCTCGTTCATGACGCGCTGCGGGTCGGCGCCACCACGCAGCTCGATCTGGATCTTCAGACCGTGCTTGCGGTCGGACAGGTTCTTGACGTCGGCCACGTCGTTGAGCTTGTTGTCCTTCAGGAGCTCCTTGATGCGGGCGACGACGCGTTCGGGGCCGACGAGGTAGGGGAGCTCGGTCACCACGAGGGCGTCGCGGGTGCGGGTGAGCTTTTCGACCTCGATGAGGGCGCGGATGCGCACGGTGCCCCGGCCGGTCTCGTAGGCCTCGCGGATGCTCTCGTCGATGACGATGCCGCCGCTCGGGAAGTCGGGCCCGGGCAGCACGGCCATGAGCTCTTCGGTGGTGGGCCGGGGCCGGCGCTTGGTGAGGACGAGCTCGATGGCCGAAGCGACCTCGCGCAGGTTGTGCGTGGGCATGTTCGTGGCCATGCCGACCGCGATGCCGGTGGTGCCGTTGACGAGCAGGTTGGGCAGCAGCGCCGGCAGACAGATCGGTTCGGTGGTCTCGCCGTCGTAGGTGGGGCGGAGATCGACGGTTTCCTCGTCGAGCTCGCGCAGCATCTCGAGGGCGGCGTTCGACAGCCGGCACTCGGTGTAGCGATAGGCCGCGGGCGGATCATCGAGCGAGCCGAAGTTGCCTTGCGGGTCGACGAAGGTGATGTTGCGGGCGAAGGATTGCGCCATGCGCACGAGCGTCTCGTAGATCGCGCCGTCGCCGTGGGGATGGAAGCGCGCCATCGTGTCACCGACGACGTGCGCGCACTTGCGATGCGGACGGTCGGGGCGCAGACCCATCTGCTGCATCGAGTAGAGGATGCGCCGTTGCACCGGCTTCAACCCGTCGCGCACGTCGGGAATGGCACGCGCCGTGATGACCGACAGCGAGTATGCGAGAAACGACTCGCTCATCTCGTGCGTGACCGGCGTGTCGATGATCTCGCGGGCGAAGCTGTGCAGCGGGAGTTGTTCGGGCATGGCTCCGTGATCGTTACGAGGAGGGTCGGTGAGGAGAATCGGGGGTGAGAATGGGGACGCAGGGGCGAACTGGTGTTCGAGTGTAGTGCGGCGCGACCGAGACGCGTTTCGCGCTCATGACCGTAGCCGTGCGCCTTGGCCTATCTGTGGCAATCC
>JBKJKR010000318.1:0-2875 GCA_046597135.1 Acidimicrobiales bacterium
ATCGCGGTGGGGCGGTCCTTGCCCCACACGATGAGCTTGCCGACGAGGTTGTCGTAGTACTGGCTTATCTCATCGCCGGCTTCGTAGCCGCCGTCCCAGCGCACCCCGTAGCCCGCCGCGACGCGGAGCTTGCTGATCTTGCCCGGCGACGGGAGGAACTTGCCGCCTGCCGGATCCTCGGCGTTGATGCGGATCTCGATGGCGTGACCCGTGATGGTGACTTGGTCCTGGGTGAGCGGAAGCACTTCGCCGAAGGCGACGCGGAGCTGCATCTCGACGAGATCGACGAAGGTGACGAGCTCGGTGGCCGGGTGCTCGACCTGGAGACGCGTGTTCATCTCGAGGAAGAAGAACCCGCCGTCCTCGTAGAGGAACTCGGCGGTGCCGGCGTTGACGTAGCCGCAACCCTTGGCGACCTTGACCGCTGCTTCGCCCATGGCGGCGAGGGTGGCCGGGTCGATGTCGGCCGCCGGTGCCTCTTCGATGAGCTTCTGGTGGCGGCGCTGGGCCGAGCAGTCGCGGGTGGCGAGGTAGATGCAGTTGCCGTGCTGATCGGCGAGCAGCTGGACCTCGACGTGGCGCGGCTTGGTGAGGTACTTCTCCATGTAGATCTCGTCGCGACCGAAGTAGTTCTTGGCCTCGCGCTGCGCGGACTCGATGCATTCGGCGATGGCTGCCGCATCGGGCACGACCTTCATGCCGCGGCCACCGCCGCCGTAAGCCGCCTTGATGGCGATGGGATAGCCGTGCTCGGCGCCGAACGCGACCACCTGGTCGGGCGACGTGATGAACTCGGTGGTGCCGGGCACCCCGAACACGCCCGCGGCCTCGGCGGCCTTTCGGGCCGAGATCTTGTCGCCCATGATCTCGATGGCGACGGGGGGCGGACCGATGAACGCCACGCCCATCTCGGTGATGGCCCGGGCGAAGTCGGCGTTCTCCGAGAAGAACCCGTACCCCGGGTGCACCGCCTCGGCCCCGCTGCGAGTGATCGCATCGAGGATCGCCGCGGTGTTCAGATAGCTCTCCGCTGCGGTCTGGCCCCCGAGGGCGTAGGCCTCGTCCGCCAAGCGGACGTGGAGCGCCTCACGGTCGAGCTCGGAGTAGACGGCGACGGTTTTGATGCCGAGTTCGCGACACGCACGGATGACCCGCACCGCGATCTCGCCACGGTTGGCGATGAGGACCTTGGAAAACACCCCATATGGTTAGTCGAGTGGCGGGCCCGAGTGCGAACTCTCCCTTCAGAATCCTGCGAGTTTCGGTCACGGGATCCACGAACGCCGACCTCCTCGCCCGGGCGCGCTCGGGCGAACCGGCGGGGATGGTGCTGCTGGCCGATCACCAGACCGCGGGCCGGGGCCGGCTCGACCGGCGGTGGGAGGCCCCGCCGGGCGCGAACGTCTTGGCGTCGGTGCTGCTGCGCCCGACGCGCCCGGTCGACCGCTGGTTCCACAGCACGCTCGCGCTGGGCCTCGCCGTGGTCGAGGCCTGTCGCTCGCTGGGGCTCGTCGCGTCCCTCAAGTGGCCGAACGACGTGTTGGTGGGCGACGCGAAGCTCGCCGGCATCCTCGCCGAGGCCGATGGTCTCGGTGCGCTCGTCATCGGGCTCGGCTGCAACGTCGCCTGGCCGGTCGGTGACGACATGCCCGGCGCGACCTCGCTCGCCGCGCACGGCATCGAGTGCACGCCGGCCGACTTCCTCGACCTCGTGCTCGATCGCTTCGACGACACCACGCCCGATCTGCTCGAGCGCTACCGGGCGTGCTGCGCCACCATCGGTCGCAGGGTCCACCTCGACCTGCCGAACGGCGAGGTGGTCCACGGTCTCGCCACCGGCGTCGACGACGACGGGTTGCTGATGGTGGAGGTCGCGACCGATGCCACCTCGGCCGGCGCGCCGGCCTTCGTCACTCGACGCTTCTCGGTCGGCGACGTCGTGCACGCCCGCCCGAATCCCCGTTCTTCGGACGCTTGACTACCGCATGCGTGGTCAGACGTCCGAAGAACCGGCGGCGGCGGTGGTGTGGGGCGTAGCGCAGGTCAGGAGTGCAGGGCGGCGAAACGTTCGGCGGCGCGTGCGGTGAGCGGGCCGGGGCACACGGCCAGTGGGCGATCGTCGATGTGCGACACGGGGTGCACGTCGCGCGTCGACGACGTGAGGAACACCTCGTCGCATCGTGCCAGCACGTCGAAGGGCAGGTCGGCCTCGACCACGTCGACCACGTTGCACACGAGCTCGCGGGTGACCCCGGCGAGGCACCCGGCGCTGAGCGGCGGCGTGTAGAGCACCCCGTCCACCGCGACGAACACGTTGCTGCCCGAACCTTCGCACAGGTTGCCCTGGGTGTTCGCGAACAGCGCCTCGTCGGCGTGGCGTTCACGCGCCCGGGCGAGGGCCAACGCGTTCTCCGCGTAGCTGATGATCTTGACGCCCGCGAGCGGCGTGCGCTCGTTGCGCGGCCAGTCCATGGTGATGACGCGTGCGAACGTCGACCACACCGTGGTGGGGCCGACGTGGATGAGGGTGGTGGGCCCGCTGGTGCCGCGACCCGAGCCGAGCGGACCGGGCCCCGAGGTGACCGTGACCCGCAGCCGGCCCGCGGTCGGCCCGGCGGCGTCGATCGCGGCACGGATGCCGTCGCGCAACCACGCATCGTCGGGTAGGTCCAACGAGATGCCCTCGGCCGACAGACGGAGCCGTACGAGGTGTCGATCGAGTGCGAACGGTTCACCGCGCACGATCTTCATGGACTCGAATACCCCGTCGCCGACGGTGAGGCCGTGGTCGGTGGCCATGATGGCGGGTTCGTCCTCGGCGATCAGGCGCCCGTTGACCCACACCGTGATGCTCATCGTGATGTCCTCCGTGCAG
>JBKJKR010000349.1:0-11470 GCA_046597135.1 Acidimicrobiales bacterium
GAGCGACCACCCGCCGGTCGAGGTCGACGACTACCGCGAGTGCGGGGTCGCGTCGACCACCGACATCGCCCGGCACTTCGCCAACTTCTACTTCGGTTGCGAGGCCGACGACCCCACCATCAGTTGGGCGTACGCGCGCGACGTGAACCCGGCGGGCGCGTGCCTCCGTCCCGTGCTCGGATCCGACCTCGGGCACTGGGACGTCTCGAACATGCTCGAGGTGCTCCCCGAGGCGTACGAGCTGGTCGAGCACGGTCATCTCGATCACGACCAGTTTCGCGACTTCTCGTGCGACAACGCGATCCGGCTCCACGGCTACATGAACCCCGGGTTCTTCGACGGCACCAAGGTCGAGGCGTACGCCCGCGCGCTCATCGGCCGCGAGAGCGGAGCCCGGGGCCCAGCGGTGAGCCGATGAACGATCTTTCGCCGTTGCCCGACGACTTCGGCGCGACTCGCGGCGCCCTCGCGCAGATCGTCACCCATGTCATGGCCCGACGGCGCTTCGTCGCCACAGGACGGTTCGGCCTGCGTGCCGCACCGGGCACCATCGCGACGCCGATGTTCGACGACGAGGTGCTCCGCCTCGGGCCAACGGCGCTTCTGCGCGAGCGCCGGGCCGGAGATCGCCCCCAGACCACGTCGATCGAAATCGACGGCGCAACGCTCGCCGAGTTGGCCTCGTTCGCCGGTACCGATCTCGACGCGTCGTTCTCGGTGGGCCGTGACACGCCGGTGTTGTTCGACGCAGCAACGCCGCTGCGGGTCGAGCCACGCGCCGCTGCGATCATCACGACCTGGTTCGCCATGTCGGCCGAGCTCCTCGACGAGATCATTGCCGGGCAGCACTCGGCCGACCCGTCGGCGGTTCAGTTGTGGCCCGAGCACTTCGACCTCGCCGTCGACCTGTCGGCCGGGGCCGGGCGAGCCAACGTGGGTGCGTCGCCGGGCGACGGGTACTGCGACTCGCCCTACGCGTACGTAAGCCCGTGGGACGAGCGGCGCCCGGGCGACTCGGTGTACTGGAACGCCCCGTTCGGCGCGGTGCTGCGCTATCAGGACGTCGTCGCGACCGGCGAGCCCCGCGGGGCCGTGCAGCAGTTCTGGGCCCGTGGTCTCGCGCTGCTGGGCGGGCCTCGGGTTGACCGACGATTGGGTTGACCGACGATTGAATCGCCGTTTCACCGGGTACTGCACCGCCGACGCGTTCTTGACGGGGCGCGCGGCCGACGACGGAGACCGACATGGCGACCACGAACAGCGGAACCGGCGACGGTGGTGCGAAGGCAACCCCCGAACCGGCACTCGACGCGACCGAGCCACTCGAGGCCACCACGGTCGTCGGCCTGCTCAGCCGGTATGCGGCGGACGGATACGACACGGAGCTGATGGTCACCCGTGACGGCCAGATCCGGTGCCTGGCCTGCGATCACGAGTCCGATCCCGCCGACACCGACCTCGACTCGATGCAGCGGGTCGAAGGCGCGTCCGACCCCGATGACTTGCAGGTGATCGCGGCGCTGACCTGTCCCAACTGTGGCGCCAAGGGTGCGATCGTCGTGGCCTACGGCCCGAACGGCTCTCCCGAAGATGCCGATGTTCTCGCCGCGCTCGATGACCGCCGGCGCCCGCGCGACCTTTCGGTCTCGCATCCGCCCCAGTAGACACCGTCCAGCGCATTTGACCCATCGAGCCCGAGCGCAGGCGCGCGCTCGAAGACCAGAGCGCACAAACGCGCTCGAGGAGTTGTGGCAATGACATCCGGGGTTCCCGAGACCTGGCCGGGCCGGAGCTATCCGCTCGGCTCGACGTTCGACGGTGTAGGGACGAACTTCGCAGTCTTCTCCGAAGTGGCGACGGCGGTTTCGCTGTGCCTGTACGACGACGCTGACAACGAGACGGTGATACCGATCACCGAGTGCGATGCGTTCGTCTGGCACACGTACCTGCCGGGCGTGCAGGCCGGACAGCGCTACGGTTTCCGCGTCGATGGTCCGTCGGCCGACGAGCTGGGTCGGCGATGCAATCCGTCGAAGCTTCTCCTCGATCCTTACGCCTACGCAATCGACGGCGAGATCGAGTGGAACGCTGCGGTCTACGGCTATGAGTTCGGCGAGCCGGAGGACACGCCCAACGACGAGGACAGCGCGCCCTACATGCCCAAGTGCGTCGTGGTCAGCCCGTACTTCGAGTGGGGCGACGATCGTCGACCCAGCACGTCGCTGCACGACACGGTGATCTACGAGTTGCACGTACGGGGCTTCACGATGAACCACCCCGGCGTACCGCCGGCGCTGCGCGGCACCTATGCCGGGCTTGCTCATCCGGCGGCCATCGCGACGCTCCAGTCGCTCGGGGTCACCGCGGTCGAGTTGTTGCCGGTGCACGAGTTCGTCCACGACGCCCGACTCGTCGAGAACGGTCTCCGCAACTATTGGGGCTACAACTCGATCGGCTACCTGGCACCGCACGGCGGGTACGCGTCGAGCGGCAAGCGCGGGCAGCAGGTCGCGGAGTTCAAGGCCATGGTGCGCGAGATGCACCGCGCCGGCATCGAAGTGATCCTCGATGTCGTGTACAACCACACCGCCGAGGGCAACCACCTCGGGCCCACGTTGTCGTTCAAGGGATTCGACAACCCTGCGTACTACCGATTGGTGCCCGACGACCCGCGTCACTACCACGACTACACGGGCACCGGGAACAGCCTGAACGTGCGGCACCCCCAGGTGTTGCAGCTCATCATGGACAGCCTCCGGTACTGGGCCACCGAGATGCACGTCGACGGGTTCCGGTTCGACCTCGCCTCCACGCTCGCCCGCGGGTTCCACGAGGTCGATCGCCTCAGCGCGTTCTTCGATCTCATCCATCAGGACCCGGTCGTGTCCCGACTGAAGCTCATCGCCGAACCGTGGGACATCGGCGAGGGTGGTTACCAGGTCGGGAACTTCCCCGCGCTGTGGTCCGAGTGGAACGGCAAGTACCGCGACTGCGTGCGCGACTTTTGGCGCAGCGAGGACGAGACGCTCCCCGAGTTCGCCAACCGCATCAGCGGCAGCTCCGACCTGTACCAACCCGACGGCCGCCGACCGCTGGCAAGCATCAACTTCGTCACCGCACACGACGGCTTCACCCTGCGGGATCTCGTCTCCTACAACGAGAAGCACAACGAAGCGAACGGCGAGGAAAACCTCGACGGCGAATCGCACAATCGTTCCTGGAACTGCGGCGTCGAGGGCGACACCGACGACGCGGAGGTCAACGCACTGCGCTCGCGCCAGCAGCGCAACATCCTGGCGACGCTCCTGCTGTCACAAGGCGTCCCGATGATCGTGGCGGGCGACGAGCTCGGGCGCACCCAAGGCGGCAACAACAACGCGTACTGCCAGGACAACGAGATCTCCTGGATCGACTGGGACAACGCCGATCTCGACCTGCAGGCGTTCGTGGCCCGCGTCATCGCCTTGCGGCGCGCGCACCCGGTCTTCCGCCGGAACAACTGGTTCGCCGGTCACCCGGTCGGCCGGTCGCGCGCCGGGCTGCCGCTGCCCGACATCGCATGGTTCACGCCGGCCGGCGAGGAGATGACGGAGGACGACTGGGACAACGGCTTCGCGAAGTCGGTCGGGGTCTTCCTCAACGGCGAGGGCATCACCGCACGGGGCCAGCGCGGCGAACGACTCACCGACGACAGCTTCGTGCTGCTGTTCAACGGGCACTTCGACCAGTTGCACTTCCGGCTGCCGTCCGTCGAGTGGGGCACCTACTGGGAGCTCGTGCTCGACACCGCCGGAGAGCTGGGCGGGCCGGCGGTCGCGCTGCCGGCCGCGACCGACATCGCGGCCACGGGTCGGAGCCTCATCGTGCTCCGCCGGGCGCTGCTGCGCGACCCCACCGCCTGAGGCGCCGGCGGCGCAGGGGACCGTTCCCCGGCGCCGCACGATCCGGCGAATGTCATGTTTCGGACCGGTCGGCGCGGGGTAGCGGCCAAATTGCGTTCCGAGTCCTAAGCTTTTGCCGCGTCCGCTTGGCCGGGCCCGCCATGATCCGGAGGTGGTGATGGAGTTACGAGACGAGCTGCCGTTCCAGCTTGAGGTCGTCGAGGAGCACCCGGGTGTACGCCTGGTTCTCACCGGCGAGCTCGATGCGCACGCGGCTCAATCGTTCGATCGGGCGATCGACGAGGTCGCCGGCGATGGCCTCGCCGCGCTGTCCATCGACTTGGGCGGCGTGTCGTTCATCGACTCGAGCGGTCTGCGCTCGCTGATCCGGGCCCGCAAGTCGCTCGCGCCCGATGGTCGTGTGTGCCTGGTCTCCCCGCAGCCGGGCGCCATGCGCCTCCTCGAGATCACCGGGCTGATCGACGAGTTCGACATCAGCTGATCCGTCGGCACGATCCCCCCGGGGGGACGTCACCCGACGCGCCGCACGACGAGCACCGACACGTCGTCGTCGATCAGGTCCACCCGCCGGATCTGCAACGGGAACGCGACCACCGCCGCGTCGCGAACCGGGTTCGCCGCGTAGAACGGGTAGTGCTCGGCCATCTCGGCTGCGTTGCGCAACACCACCGGCCGGTTGCGCTGCACGGCGTGCGCGAGGGGCAGATGATCGCCGGGTTCGATCACGGCCCACGGCGTGATCCGTGCCGGGTCGTATCCGGTCTGCAACGCCAGCGTGAGTGGGATGGCTCTACCCCGTCGATGTCGGGCGTGAGCACGGCTTGATCGGATGCGATCGTCCACCCCGATGACGACCCATGGTCGGGTGGGGGGAGCCTTTCCGCCGTCGAACGGGTTCGTGAGGTCGATGACGGTGGGCCGGTCGGCGCGCGTGCGGCGGGGCACCAGTGCGAGCAACCCGAACGCCAGCAACACCAGCAGGGCGGCGACGATGCCGTCGAGCCAATAGTGGTTCACGGTGACCACGATGACGAGCAACGTCAATATGGGATGCACCAGAGCCAACCAGCGCAGGCGTACCCGGCTGTAGCGAATGACGGCGATGGCCACGAGCAGCGCCCAGCCGAAGTGCAGCGACGGCATGGCGGCGATCTGGTTGGCCACGCTGGCGAAAATCCCCTCGGTGCCATAGGAGGCGGGGCCGAAGCGGTTGCCGGTGTCGACGAAGCCCAGGTTCGGCAGCATCCGGGCGGCGCCAGTGGGTACGCCACGTGAATGGCCATGGCCGCGATCGACGTGATCACGAGCGCGCGCCGCGTGTGGAGGTAGCCGTGGGGGGCCTTCACGTAGAGCCATACGAGACAGAGGGCGGTGGCGGGCAGATGCGCCGTCTCGTAGTACCGATTGGCGAGCCGCGCCAGGTCGACTTGCCACCCGCATCGGTCGATCTCGACGATCGTACCCTCTCGGGGTCGGCCTGAAACTGCGACCGAGCCGGGCGCCGCGAACCGGGTGGAACGCCGAAACGTCCCGGGCGGCGCTCGGCGTGGTTTATTGTTTCTGTTGGCCGTCCGCGGGGTAGAGAGCAGACCATGAAGATTTTGATCGCGCTAGATGACAGCGATTCGTCGCACGACGCGGTGGATTTCGCGAACGAGATGCTCGGTCTCGACACCGACGCCGGCGCAGCTCGTCACGAGGTACTGATTCTTCACGTCACCCGATCGGTGCTGCCGTTCTCGTACGTGGCCGATCCGCTCACCGGTGGCATCGTGTATCCCGATGCGCTTCCGGCGGTCATGGAGGCCCAGGCGGCCGAGGACGCGTCCGAAGAAGATGCCATGAACGAGGTGGCGGCCGAGTTCGAGGGCGAGCCGGCCGTGATCATCGAGCACGGCGATGCCGGCCGCACCATCTGCGCAGTCGCCGAGGAGCACAAGGTTGACCTCGTCATCGTGGGCACCCGCGATCGTGGCGCGTGGTCCAAGCTCTGGCATCCGTCGGTGAGCGACCATGTGGTGCGCCACGCGGTCTGCCCCGTGCTCGTCGTGCGATGAGCGTTGGCACGCCACACAGCCAACAACCCGGCGGCGGAGAGTCCACCGCGATGCAACCGGTCCACACGGTGCAGCTGTGCATCCCAGCCCAGTTCTCGTTCGTGCGGCTGACCAGGCTCGTGATCAGTGGCCTGGCCACGCAGGTGCCGTTCTCGCTCGACGAGACCGAGGACTTGCGCATCGCGGTCGACGAGCTCTGCTCGCTGCTCATCGACAGCAGCGTCGACGGGGCGGATCTCGTCGCCACGTTCACGCTGACCGACAGCTCGATCTCGTTCGAGGGCACGGTGCCCACCGGCGCCGATCCGGTCGAGCTCGATGAGCTCTCCGCGCACATACTCGCCGCCACGGTCGACTCGCACGGCGTCACCACCGACGGTTCCGTCGCGGTGGCCCGCATGGAGAAGACGTGCGCGGCAACGTCGACGCCGTGACCACAGCCGGTCCGGCGGCAGATCGGACGGCCACCGAGATCGCGCAGTTCCGTGCGTATCGGGCCGATCCCACGCTCGAGCGCCGCAACGCCATCGTCACCCAGTACCTCCAAGTGGCCGAAGCGATCGCTCGTCGCTTCGCCCGACGTGGCGAACCGCTCGACGATCTCGAGCAGGTGGCATACTTCGGTCTGATCAAGGCGGTCGAGCGATTCGATCCCGACCATGGCGGCGCGTTCGTCGGGTTCGCGGTTCCCACCATGGTCGGCGAGATCAAGCGGCACTTCCGTGATCGCACGTGGACGGTTCACGTCTCGCGTCCGACCAAGGACCTCGTGCCGCGGCTGCGCGACGTGACCGAACGCCTCACCTCCGAGCTGGGGCGTTCGCCGACGCCCCAGGAGCTGGCATCGGTGCTCGACGTCGGCGTCGACACCGTGCTCGAGGTCATGGAAGCGGGCGGCGCGTATCGCGCACTGTCGATCGACGGGGGAGCCAACGCCACCGACCAGGCCTCGATCGGCTCGCTCGGCGCGGCCGACCTCGGGTTCTCCTCGGTGCTCGATCGCGTCACGATCGAACGTCTGCTCACCAAGTTGCCCGAGCGCGAACGGCGCATCGTGGAGCTCCGCTTCTTCGGCGAGCTCACCCAGAGCGAGATCGCCGCGCGAGCCGGCCTCAGCCAGATGCACGTGTCGCGCCTGCTGCGCAAGGCGCTCGCCCGACTGGTCGAGGTCGACGCCACGCCAGAAGCGGACGAACCGGCGGAACCCGGTGCAACTCGCCGTGAGGTCGGCGGCGAAGCGACCCGCGAGGCCACGTGACCGGAATCGTGCTCGCGTCACCCGAACCGATCCTCGGCGCTCTCGAGCGCTGCGGCGCGGCGTTCGCGCACGGGCACGAGATCACCGCGTCGACCTCGCTCAGCCGTTCCTCGATCCAACAGGCCCCGGTACCGCTGCGGGCCGTGTTCGTGGTGAACCCGCCACCATCGTGGAGCCTCGGTCGCATCGACCGCGAGGTGCGCTCGCGCACCGCGGACGCCACGGTGGCCGCGGCGTTCGTGCGCGAGCCGGCGGAGGTCTCGAACGTCGACGCAGTGGTCACCCGGTGGGTGGCGTCGACTCCCCACGCGTTCGTCGAGAACGTGCTCGGATGGTCGCGCTTCCATCACGCCGAGCAGTTCGTCGGCGACCCCACCACGCCGGGCGCGGCGCGCCGTTTCGTGCGCGCTGTACTGGGCGACTGGGGCCGTGACGAGTTTCTCGACGCGGCCATGCTGGTCACGAGCGAGCTCACCACGAATGCCGTGCTGCATGCGCGCCGGGGGCCCATCGAGGTGAGCATCGCGTGCGGTGAACGCAACGACAACGAGGTGCAGATCGTCGTCTCCGACAGCGCGGTCGATCGACTTCCGATCTGGCGACGCCCGACGACCACGTCGCGCAGCGGGCGCGGGCTCCGCATCGTCGATGCCATGGCCGGGCGCTGGGGCATCACGGTCACCCCCGAGGACAAGCGGATCTGGTGCGACCTCACCGCCGCCGCACCCTTCCGCTTCGGCGGTTGACCGCCTGAGCACGCGTTCCCGAACGCCTTTCGGGTTTGGACTCGGCGGGCGTCGGGGTACGTCCCCCTTGGCGCGACCAAGGAGACCATGATGGCGAAGACCAAGGCGACCAAGAAGGCTCGGCTCGATCAGCTCCCCACGCTGCTCGCGCCGGGACGCGCCGAGGGCGAAGGCGTGACGAGCACGCGCCACGCGATGTTCACGGTCCCCACGCTCGATCATGACGATGCCGACGTCGTGATCGACGTGCTCAGCAGCCGTCTGCGAGCGTTGATCGATCTGCTGCTCACGCTGAAGCACGTGCACTGGAACGTCGTCGGACCCAGCTTCATCGGCGTGCACTCGATGCTCGATCCGCAGTTCGCGGCCACGCTCGTCATGGTCGACGAGACGGCCGAGCGCATCGCCACGACTGGCGGCAGCCCGAACGGTCTCGCGGGCGCCATCGTGCGTGAACGCGACTGGGACGACTACTCGATCGGCCGCGCCTCGGCCCAGGCCCATCTCGCCGCGCTCGACCTCGTCTACACGGGTGTCATCACGAGCCATCGCGAGGCAATCGCCAAGATCGGTCCGCTCGACCCGATCGCCGAGGACATGCTCATCGGTCAGACGCGCATCCTCGAACAGCACCAGTGGTTCTGCCGGGCGCACCTCGAGGATGCCGCCGGCGGCTTGTCGCACGCGGGGACGTCCACCGAGCTCGAGGCCGCGACCAAGGCCGCGAACCGGACCCGCACCGCGGGCCGAGCTCGCGTCTCCTGACGCAGACGGTCTCGCCCGTCAGCTCTCGGCGAGCGCCTCGGTGCACCGCGCCGCCGCGTCGCGAACGGCGCGGCCGACGCGCACGATCTCGCGTGGTGCAACACCGAGGCGCCGGATGTGGATCGTGATGTTGTAGATCGGCCGACCGGTCGGGCCGAACACCGGCGCGTGCACCATGGCCACATCGAGTGGACCGACGCCGAGCTCATCAGGTAGGTACTCGCGCAAGCCGATCAGCGGGTACACCTCGCGGATGCGATCGAGGACCACGCTCGTCATGGTCTGGTCGCGGAACTCGACCAGCGCGTCGTGCAGGCGCGTACGCAGGGCGTCGAATCGTTCGACGCCGTAGCCGCGGTCGCGTAGTCCGCTGAACACATCGGCGTAGAGGGTTCGTTCGGTGGACGAGATCCCGAGCGTCGAGCGGTCGAGCCAGGCCGAGATGACGTCGGGCTCGGCCCACGCGGCGAAGGACGCGCCGAACGGCGCGGCGTACGGGACGCGTTGTCCGGCCCGCGTCGCCGGATCCTCGACGCCGGTCGGCCGGGCTTGCGCGACGATCACGATCTCGCCCTCCTCGAGGCGCGACGCGGCGCACACCAGCCCGAGCGTGCTCGACAACGTCTCGACCTCGGCCTCGATCGTGGCGAGCCCGGCGACAGCCGCGCCGGCCGCACGGCCGGCCGCGACGAGCGTGCGGCCGAGGGTGTACGTCTTGTCGCCGGCGCGTCGCACGATCCACCCCCGCTCGACCAGGGTGTTCAGGATCGAGTGCACGGTGGCCAACGACAGGTCGAGCTCGGCGACGATCGACGAGAGCGTGCGGCGCTGCTGGGGCTCGGCGATGAACAGCTCGACGATGCGTGCGACACGCTCGGCGGGAGGAGACGTGCGCGATACGCCGGCCCGGATCGCCTCGGGGTCCGATGATCCAGCTGGCGTGTCGAGCATGGGAGGGAGGCTATCGAGCATTCGAAAGCGACTCTGACCTATGCGGTGCGACGCTGTGGTCGAATGCGTCCATGGGCACGATCGTGATAACGGGTTCGGCATCGGGCATCGGACGTGCGACGCGCGAGATGCTCGAGGCCGACGGGCAGCGGGTCATCGGCGTCGACCTGCACGACGCCGAGGTGATCGCTGACCTGTCCACCGCCACCGGCCGGGTGTCCATGGTCGACGACGTCACGCGCCTCAGCGATGGCTCGATCGACGGCCTGCTCGCCGGCGCGGGCATCAGCGGGCGCACGAACGAGAGCGGGCGCGTGGTGCGCCTCAACTACTTCGGCGCGGTGGCCACCTTGGTCGGGCTCCGACCGTTGCTGGCGCATGGGAAGAACCCGTCGGCAGTCGCGATCTCGTCGAACGCGGCGACCACCCAGCCGGGTGGCGCAGACCCCGCGGTCGTGCAGTTGTGTCTCGAGGGTCGCGAAGCGGAAGCGGTTGCGGCGATGACCGGCGTGCCCGCGGCCGGCTACCCCATCGCCAAGCTCTCGCTCGCCCGTTGGGTTCGGAGAAACGCGGTGCGCGACGAGTGGGTCGGGTCGGGCGTGCGGCTGAACGCGATCGCCCCCGGCATCATCGTGACCGCCATGACCGAGGCCGGATTGTCGTCGTTGTTCGCGATGCCCGACTGGCCCCGACCGACGAAGGAGCCGGGCAGACCCGACGAGATCGCCGGCTTCGTGCGGTACCTGTTGTCGGCCGAGGCACGGTACTTCGTCGGGTCGTTCCTGGTGATGGACGGCGGAACGGAAGCCGCGATGCGCGCCGACGATTGGCCCACTGCTCGTCCATTGGACTGATGTGCCGAACGGCGCGGTGACGCGATCAGCAGCAGTGGCGGGGGCACCACGGCGTATCGAGCTCCTCGGCGCCGCCCGCAACCATCACCTCGTGGCCCTGCGTGACGGTCACCGGCTCGCCGCTCGTCATCCCCATCGGACGCCACTGCGGGCCGGGGTGGTTCGGCCGGCGCAGGTTGCGGAACGGCGATGTTCCTCTTGTCAGGTCGACCTAACCATGGGTAGGATGTCCTAACAGTTGGGGATGCCGGGGTGGTCCGGCACGACGTCCGGCAGCAAGGGAGCCTCCGTGATCGGTGTGGTGTCCTCCGCTCAGCGGTGCGCGGACGGGACGGACCTCCGGCTTGACACGGTGCACGGCACCCAACGGGTGTGCGTCCGCGCCGTGCCCGACCTCGCCGGTGCCGACCGGGTCGAGCAGACGCTGCGCCGGTGCCTCTCGGTGCAGCTCACCTTCGGCGGATCCACCTGGTCATCGACCGTGCGAGGCATCGGCCACCGCCGGCCGGTCGATCTGCCCATCTCCACCGCCACCGCCCTCGGGCTCATCGAGCGGGGGCTGCCCACGGTGGTGCGGCTGCCATGATCGTGTGCCACTGCGCAGCCATAAGCGATCGTGAAGTGCGTGCGCACGCCGCCCGCGGGGCGAGCACCATCGCGGATCTGGCCGCCGACTGCCCGGCGGGGCAGCACTGCGGCGGGTGTCGGCCCACGGTCGAACAGATCCTCGCGGTGCACGGCCCGGCCCGCACGTACGCCCGCAGCTGACCGGGTGCCCGCCGCTGATTGCGGCGTGGACGGCTATTCGGTGATCTGGACTGCCAGGTAGTTGGCCAAGCCGACCTCGGTGATGAGGCGCTGCTGCGTCTCGATCCAGTCGAGGTGCTCCTCCTCGCCTGTGAGCTTCTCCTCGAGCAGCTCGCGGGTTCCGTTGTCG
>JBKJKR010000437.1:0-2611 GCA_046597135.1 Acidimicrobiales bacterium
GCCGACATCGGCGCGAAGCCGCATGCGCACGCCGCGAGCCGTCGCGCCATCGATGACGCCATCGTGCGTCGTGGACTTCAGGCTTCTCGCGAGCCTGGTATCGATCCCACGTGGCACCGGGTGCGACATCGCGTGGCACACCGACCGCTCGTGACCGTGGTGATACCCACGCGGGATCGGGTCGATCTGCTCAAGCCGTGCATCGAGTTGCTCGAACGGGGGGTGAGTCATCAGCCGATCGAGGTGCTCGTCGTCGACAACGACAGCACGGATCCCACCACCGTCGGCTACCTCGACCACCTCGACGGGCGCGTGGTGCGGTACCCGCACCGGTTCAACTACGCGCGGCAGATGAACCTTGCGGCGCTCGAGGCCGACGGCGAAGTGCTGTTGCTCCTCAACAACGATGCGCGACCGGTCGGCACAGGTTGGTTCGACGCCATGCTCGAACACGCCATGCGGCCCGAGGTAGGTGCGGTCGGGGCGCGGTTGCGGTTTCCTGACGGTCGTGCCCAGCACGAGGGCATCGTGCTCAACGCCGGCGGTGTCGCCCTGAACCTCGATGCGGGCCCGTATGCGGTGCTGGCCGACAACGTGCGCGACGTCGGGGCAGTCACCGGGGCCTGCCTCATGGTGCGCAGGTCGGTGTGGGACGCGGTTGGCGGCATGGACGAACGCCTGCGCGTGGCGTACAACGACGTCGACTTCTGCCTGCGCGCGGGCGAGCGCGGTTGGCGGAACATCTACACGCCACTGGCCGAGCTCACCCACCAGGAGAGCTCGTCGCGCGGCTCGCTGCACCCCGAGGTCGACGAGGCCTTCTACCAGCGCCGCTGGGGAGCCCCGAAGACCTGCGCCGACCCGTTCTTCACCACCGGCATCGAGCTTCTCGTCCCGTTCTCGCCGCGACTCTGAGGTCCGCGCCGGCCCTCCGGGTCGTTTCGCGTCATTTCGTGAACCGGATCTGCGGTTCGGCGGGCCCGCGGTGGCATGCTCGCGAGATGCGGACGTTGCACAGGCGCGGCGGGCGGGGCCTTGTCGCCCTGATGCTCGTCTCGGTGACGGCCTCGTTCGTCGCCCTGTCCGCACCTCCCGAGCCGGCGTCCGCTCAGCTGCCGGTCGGCGCCGACGAGTCGGTCATCGTGTCGCTCGACCCCGATGCGACGCCGATGACCCGGGGGTTCCTCTTTGCTCTGGGCGCAGCCTCCGCAGCAACCCCAACGGTGTTCGCGAACGGCGCGGGCTACGCCACGACCTTGTCCGCAGCTTCGGTCGCGGCGCTGCGCAGCACGCCCGGCGTACTCGCCGTGACCCCGAACCGCGTCCTCGTTCCGCACGCCGCGCCGCCGCCGCTCGAACAGAACGGGGCGCCGGCTGCGTGGGCCGCCGGGTGGCGGGGCGACGACCAGGCGATCGTCGTCGTCGATACGGGTGTCGACGCGGCGAATCCGAACCTCGTCGGCAAGATCACCGCAGAGGCGTGCTTCACGCCCGCCCGCGGCGCGGGGGGCGACTGCCCCGACGGGTCGATGTCGCAGAGCGGCCCGGGTGCTGCGGCACCGTGCACCGGTCGCAGCGACTGCTCGCACGGCACCCACGTCGCGTCCACCGCGGCGGCGAACGGGCCGACGGTGTACGGCACCGCGCCGAGCTCGTCGATCGTGGCGATCCGTGTGTTCTCGTCGGTGACGGATCCCTCCGATCGGATCATCACCGACGAGGCCTCGATCATCCGCGCGCTCGAATGGGTCGACCAGGCTCGCGCGACGCAGCCCATCGCCTCGGTGAACATGAGCCTCGGCGGTGGGCCGGTCGATACGCCGTGCGACGCGAGCCCGGTGCTCGCCTCACTCATCGATCGTCTCACCGACGCGGGCATCGCCATCGTGGCATCCGCCGGCAATGACTCGAGTGCATCCAGGGTGAGCTTCCCGGCGTGCGTGCCGAACGTGTTCAGCGTCGGTGCCGAGGGGCGCCCCGGTGTGGCCGCGCCGTTCACCAACGTCTCGGCCGGTCTCGACTTCTTCGCGCCCGGCGAAAGCATCGAGGGTGCATGGTCTTCGCCCTGTTGCACGCGGACCCTGAGCGGTACGTCGTTCGCCGCGCCACAGATCGCGGCGACGTTCGCGCTGTTGCGCCAGCAGTTGGGTCCTGGGCCGACGCCGCCGCGCGCGGAGTTGATCCGCCGCACCGGTGACCCGGTCTATGCACCGACGATCGGCTCGTGGTCGGGAGCGACGTCGGTGCGCGTCGGGCGCGCGCTCGACCCGCAGTACCAGTCCGCATCGCCTGCTCCTCTGCCGCGGTCGGCGTCGCCGATAGGCTCCTTCGATGCGCTACGAGTGGATCCGACCGGTGTCCACGTGAGCGGCTGGGTGCTCGACCCCGACACGGTGGCGCCGGTGACGGTGCACGTGTACGTCGACGGCGTGTTCGTGGCGACGTCCGTGGCATCGCGTCCGCGGCCCGACGTCGGCGACGCCTTCGCTGGCTACGGCCGGGCCCACGGGTTCGCTACGTCGTTCGCCGTGTCGCCGGGCGATCACACCGTGTGCGCGTACGCGCTCGACATGGGCGCGGGCCTCGGCAACGTGCTGATCGCCTGTCGCAG
>JBKJKR010000439.1:0-2897 GCA_046597135.1 Acidimicrobiales bacterium
AGACCTGGGTCCTCGCTCACATCAAGAGCGAGCGGGGTGCGTCGCTCGTCGAGTACGCCCTCCTCGTCGCCCTCATCGCCGTGGTGTGCATCGCCGCCGTGACGACCCTCGGCAAGAGCGCCTCCAGCAAGTTCACCGAGGTCGGCAACTCGCTCGGCTCCTGATCGCGTGCGACAGCAGCCTTCCTCCGACCAGCGGACCGTGTGCTCGCCGGTCGTGTCCTGAGCAGCCTTTGAACCGGGAGTCCACCCCTATGCTCATCCTTCTCACCCACTCCATCCTGTTCCTCGGGCGGAGCCTGCGTCCCGCTCGCGCCGAACGGGGTACGTCACTCGTCGAGTATGTGCTCCTGCTCTCGCTCCTGGCGCTCGTGTGCTTCGCGGCGCTGCACTTCTTCGGTGGTGCGATCAACTCCCGCTACTCGACCACCGCGGCCAGCATCGGCTGAGCGGCTGAACGGGATGCTCCGTCGATTCGTCGTCCGGCCGGCCTCGTCGATCAGGTGGTCATCGAGGACGACCGACAATGGCGTCAGTGCGTGAGCCGGCCGTGGGCGTGGCTGCTCGCACGCCGCACTACGCGACAGAGCCGGCCTCAGTGCCCGGCTCTGCCCGTTTGTGCCGCTCGTTTCCCGCTGCTCCCGAGCTCAGGAGGCCGTCAGGCGAGCGGTCACTCCGGGTTGGTGCGCAGGACGCAGCGCACCGCAGTGCCCTTGCCCGGGGCGCTGAGCACGTCGAGCGTGGCACCCACGCTCGACGCACGCTCACGCATGCCGATCATCCCGTAGGAGTCGAGGCGGCCGGCGCGGCCGGGCGGGAAGCCTTCGCCGTCGTCGATGATCTCGAGGCTGGCGCTGCGTCCGTCGCATCGCCAGTTGATGTCGACGCGGCGTGCCTTCGAGTGGCGCTCCACGTTGACGAGCGCCTCTTGCGCGATGCGCCACATCTCGCGTTCCTGCAGGATCGGCAGGCGTGCGCTGCGATCGGCGTACAGTGTGAACACGATGGGGGTCCGCTCACGGAGCCGCTGCACGAACGCCTCGATCGTCTCGGCGATGTCGGTGGCCTCGGAGACGTCGGTGCGCAGGTCGTACAGCGTGTCACGTACCTCGCCGATGACACCGCGGACATCGTTGCGCAGCTGCATCAGCGCGGTGCCGACGACCTCGCCCTTCGCGTCGCGGGCCACGATGCGGTCGAGCTCGAACGCGAGGTACGCGAGCGATTGCCCGATGCGGTCGTGGAGGTCACGGGCGATCCTCGTGCGCTCTTCGTCGGCGCCGACCGTGCGCAGGCGGCTGAACCAGCGTGCGTTGTCGATGGCGAGGGCCACGGGTTCGATGAAGCCGTTGAGCATCTCGATGTCGCGGCGCGAGAAGTGGTTCGGGATGCGGTGCTCGATGGCCAGCAGGCCGATCACCGCGCCGCGCGCGGGCAGCACCGTGTAGATGCCGCAACCGGCACTCGAGGAGAGCCCCACGGCCTCGTCGGCCGACAGATCAGCGACCTCGACGAGCTGGTTCCGCGCGAGTGCCCGCTTCAGCGCGGACGGCAGCTCGGTAGGCCCCAACCTCGAGGGCATGGTGACCCCTTCGCGGCGGAGCACCTGCCAGTGGGCGTCGGTGTCGTCGAACAGCAAGATCGCGACGGCGCTGAAGTCCACGAGGCCGCGCAGGCGCGTGACGGTGGTGTCGAGCACCTCATTCATGTCGAGCGACGCCGGCAACGACTGCGCGACGCGATGCAGCGAGAACAGCAGCGCATTGGCATCGGACAGACGTGTGAGTCGATCGAGCGCCAGCGAGTGCTGCCGATCGGCTTCGCCCGAGATCCGGCGGGTGTAGCCGGCGATCACGGCCACGAGCAGCATGATGACGGTCCACTGGACGGTGACCCTGATGTCGGCTTCGTCGTAGTTCGGTTGCAGTGCGAACGGGATGCCGATGGCCATCGAAGCGGCGACGCCGACGCGCAGTGCGAACGCGTACCCACGGGCGAAGCCGGCCACGATCACCGCCGTGGCGAGCGAGAACACGAAGGGCGAATCCCAGAACCCGGTGAGGGTGACCGCCGCGACGTGCAGGGCGATCTCGCCGAGCACCACCGTGAGGCTCTGGATGTTGCCGAGGTAACGCACCGGCGTCACCGTGCGGAACGAGGTGTAGGCGATGATCACCATGCACCAACCGACGACCCACCAGTCGGCTTCGGCGAAGGCCTGACCGGCCAGCGCGACGGACACCATCGTGGTGCCCCATCGGATGGCCAACAGCGCCGGGCCGAACGGCCGCACGCGGTCGACCTGGTCGAGGACCGCGAGCACGTCGTCGGAGTCGTAACCGTCGCTGGCCCGGCCGATGCGCGCGAGCGGCTGCAACCAGGACGATCGGCGGTGCGACGGGTGATGGGAACCCGGGAGCAGGGCCGAGTTGTCCCGACGATGTTCTTGGGGGGTCAGCGTGTCGATCGGAGCACCTCGGAGCAACGTGTGCCGGCGCACACGAGAAGGCCTCTATCGGCGCCTTCCAGCGGTTTCTTATGCCCGGTGGTCCTTTTGGCCCGGATCGTTCGGACCGGGGCCGGTGGTTGCGCCCCCGCGGCGTCGCGGCCATGTTCGTCCGGAGAACCATTGCCCGCTGGCATGCCTCCGCTACGGTCACGGGGTGATCGAATTTGGGCTCACGGGGGGCATCGGCTCCGGAAAATCCACCGTGGCCGGGCTCCTGGTGGCGCGCGGTGCGGTGCTAATCGATGCCGACGCCATCGTGCGCGAGGTGCAGAGCGCCGGTTCGCCGGTGCTCGTGCTCATGGCCGAAGCGCTCGGCGTGGGCATCGTGGCGCCTGACGGCACGCTCGATCGCGCGAAGGTGGCGAGCATCGTGTTCAGCGATCCGGCGA
>JBKJKR010000487.1:0-4035 GCA_046597135.1 Acidimicrobiales bacterium
CTCATCGACCGGAGCGCGCGAAAGGGCGAGACCCCCAGCGACCACGCTCCGGTCATCGCGGACTTCCGTCCACGCTGAGCGTCACCGCCGCGTTCGCTCGTCCGCTACACCCGCGACTCGACCGGCTCTTCGTCGTAGGCGCGCGCCGGTTCCGACCGGGTCGGCGCATCGTTCGACGAGCTGTCGTGTGCCGAGGTGTCCGGGGACGGCTTGCGCCGCGTCGCGCCGAGGGTGACGAGCCGGGTGCTGATCTGCGCGGCCGAACGCTCGATCGCCTCGACCGTAGGGTCGGGCAACGCCGCGTTGAGGAGGGTGGTGATGTGCACGACGGCGCGCGTGGCGCCGGTCTCGCCGATCGGCACGCACACCGCAGCACACGCGCTCGATGCGCGGGCCGAGAGGAACGGGCATGCATCGAGGAACGTCGAGTTGTCGAAGCGCAGCGTCTCGTCCTGCACGATGGCCGGGCACATGTCGGTGTCGGCCACCCCGCAGCCGGGACGGGTCTGCTGGCCGACGGTCACCATCTCGGTGAGCGACGAACCTTCCTGCCCCACGAGCACGTGTGCTTCGGCCTCGGGCGCGATCATCTGGACGCCTTGGCCCAGGTAGTCGATGACCTGTTGTTCGGTGAGGCGCAACCGGAGTCCGCGCTCGAAACGCTCGTTGAACTCCGCGAGGGCCTCGACCGGTTCGGCTGGTGTCGCCACGACGGCACGAAGCCGGTCGAGCAGCGTCGACGCCCAACGGTCGCCATCGGCGCCCGTCCCGGCGACGGTCGCGATCGGTGCGCCCACGGGCGCAACAGTGGGCGGGGCATCGACGATCGGTGCATCGAACTCGATGTCGGACGCGGCGCGGATCTCGACGAAGAGGTCGTCGTCGATCCCTTCGGTGTCGCTCGTGAAGATGTCGAGCGAGCGATCGCGCACGAGGTCGGTGGGGGAGTCCTCGGACAGGCCCCAGCCGACGACCGGCTGCTCGAAGTCGTGGTCATCCTCATCGAGCAGGTCGTCAGGATCGGACGGGTCGTCCTCGGCCTGGAAGATGTCGAAGATGTCGGACCACGCGCTGTTCACCGTCTGCGGCTCGGGGAGGTCGACCTGCGTCGACTCGACCGGCGTGACCTCATGGTCGTACGCAAGGTCATCTGCGTGTTCGGCAGTGGGGGCGACCTCGGTGTCGTAGGAGGTCGTGAAGCCGAAGGTCGCGGGGTCGATGCCCTCGCGCTCGGCGTACTTGTCCCAGGCCTGCGTCAACTCGGGCAGGGCGAACGAGAACGCGGGTGCCGTGAACAGCGTGGTCGGCGCGTGGACGGGTTCGACCTCGGGCTCGCTCGCCGACTCGACCAAGGCCTCGGTGGCCGGGGCGTCGAGCACATCGTCGAGGTCATCGGTCGTGTCCGAGCTGGCCACCGGGTCGGCCCAGCGAACGCCCGACCAGCGGTCGTGTTCGCCGTCATCGATGTCGGCGCTCGCATCGAACGGATCGCCGGCGAGGGCGTCGCGATCGAAGGCGTGGAAGTCGAACGGCTCGTCCATCGCGAACGGTTCGTCCATCGCGAATGGTTCATCGGGCTCGGCTTGCGACTCGGGCTCGGCGGTCTCGACCGTGTCCGATGGTGCGGCCGGCAACGCCCACGCCGTCTGCTCCGGATCCATCGACAACGTGTGGCTGGTCTCCCACTGCCACGAGGTCCACGACTGGGTGTCGGAATCGGTCTCGGCGACCAGCGGGGTGTCGGTGACCGGGGGCTCCTGCGGGGTGCGGTGCAGGCCTTCGAGGCCGGTGCTCCACCGACGCGACTCGCCGGGGAAGCTCAACCAGGACACGGCGGGTGCCGGCTCGGGGGCCGGGGGCGTGTGCTGCTCCCACGCTTCGAGCGGGGCGAGGTCACTGAACGGCGCGAGCACGGTCTGCTCGATCGGCAGCTCCGGGGCTGCAGCCTCGCCGCCCCAGGGCGGCGCGCCCCACGGGCCGGTCTCGCTCGTCGCGTCGCCGTCGGCTGTGGCGGCCTCGTCCATGTTGGCGATCGCCTCGAGCATCCCCATCTCTCGGGGCCAGTTCGCGTCGCCCGGACCCGGCATCGACGGGGGCGGTGGGGGCACCAGGCCGGCCGGCGTCGCCCGAGGCCCAGCCGACGGCCCGAACGAGGGAGCGGGCGGCGGAGGGGGCGGCGGAGCGGGCTGGACGAAGGTCTCGGCGTGGTCGGTGAGGTCCTGCGGCTCGGCGGTCCAGCCGAGGAGGTCGTCGTCGAAGCCGCTTTCGTCGAGATCGTCGAGATCGGTGCCTTGTGCGTCGGGGAACAGGCGGGGGAGCTTGCGCTCCGACGCCTTGTCGGCGCTGTTGGTGAGGGTGGGCAGCAGGGTCTGCCCGCCGCCGTATCGGCCGCCGGCCACCTCGTCGAGCAGGTCGGGCTCGGTGGTCTCGGGCACGACCGGCTCGCGCTCGCGGCGCTTGCCGCCGAACGGGAACTTGTGGCGGTCCGCGGTGGCGAAGAGCGGCTGCGGACGCCATTGTTCGTGCGGCCGCCACACAGCGGCCAGCAGGGTGAGCACGGTGAGTGCCGCGCTGAGTGAGGAAGCAGTCGTCGGCGCCACGGCGGTCTTTCCGGTTCGAGGGAGGGCAGCGCGTACGCTGCTTCATCTCCTTATCGGAGGGCGCGGTGACGTCTTGAGCCGATCGGCGGATCGGATGCGACCCGGCTGCGACGCGGCCGCCCCGGGCATCGTTGTGCCGGGCGTGTCGGCCCGGGGTCCGCGTGATGGGTCGCGCGGAGGCTCAGGTGGCGTGGTGGTCGCGGACGATCTCGAGCAAGGCGTCGCCGTAGCGTTCGACCTTGACCGGGCCGATACCGCTCAGCCGGAGCAGGGCGGTGCGGGTGAGCGGCTGGGCCGCGGCCACCGCTTCGAGCGTGGCGTCGGCGAAGATCACGTACGCCGGCACCTTGGCCCCCTTGGCCGCCGCGGTGCGCCATTGCTTGAGCGCGCTGAGCAGGGCGGAGTCGGGCGGTCCGTCGGCGCGGCCACCGCGCCGCGACGGGGCCAGCGGACCGCGCTCGCGGGCTCGGTTGGCCGCGGTGCGGGCGGCGATGAACGCGGGCGAAGCGTTCGCGAGCTCGACGTCTTCGAGCCAGGCCGAGCGCGAGCGGTTCATGGAACGGGTGCCGAAGGTGCGTTGCTCGGCCCAGGTGATGCGCAGGTCGTTCTCGGCGCGGGTGCAGGCCACGTAGAACAGGCGGCGCTCCTCGGCCAGCTCGGTTTCGCGTTTCGCGTGGCCGATGGGCACGAGCCCGTCCTCGATGCCGGCGAGGTGCACCACCGGCCATTCGAGACCCTTCGCGGCGTGGAACGTCAAGATGTCGACCGCGTCGCCGCTGTGGCCGTGCTGATCGGTGGACGCCGACGCGCGAGCCCATTCGACGAACGAACCGGCGGTGGCACCCGGATCGACGGCCAACAGGTCATGGCCCAACCGCACGAGCGCCGCGATGTTGGAACGCCGATCGGCCTCGGCGGCCGACTGGTCGTCGTCGGACTCGGTCATGAGCTCGAGATCGACGAGGGCGGTGGCCAGCGGGGCACGCCCTGACTCGAGGCCGGCGAGGGCGTTCTTGATCTCGGGCAGGGCCAACAACCCACCGCCGCGGGTGCGGCACGGGATGCCGGCCGCGCGGCACGCCTCCTCGAGCAGGGGGATCTGGGCGTTGGTGCGAACGAGCACGGCCTGCGCCGACCAGCGTTGCCCCGGTCCGCGCGAGTCGCGCACCGCCCGGGCGACCCCCACGGCCTCGTCCTTGTCGGTGCGAAAGGACCGCAGGCGCGGCGCGGGGCCGCTCGACCCGGCGGCGATGAGCTGCTGGCCGGCCAGGCGACCGGACCCGAGCGCGGCGGCCGCAGCGTTCAAGATCTCGGGGGTGGACCGGTAGTTGTGGCGGAGCTCGACGGTTTGGGCACCGGCGAAGTGGCGGTCGAAAGAGACCAGGTAGTCGGCGTCGGCACCGTTCCACGCGTAGATCGCCTGGTTGGGGTCGCC
>JBKJKR010000021.1:0-5685 GCA_046597135.1 Acidimicrobiales bacterium
CCTTGAGCCAGAGCGACTTGCTGTCGGTGGTCGCGTCGCCGCCCGCGATGAGCGTCGAACCGCGCAGCACCATGAAGCACCATCGGCCATTCATGGAATGGGCGTCGCGTCGCACGCGTCGGGACCGAACGCGATCATGTGCCCCACGGTGCGGGCATACGAATCGGCGTGCACCTCGGGTGTCGCTCGCTCGATCCGGTGGCCCGGGAGGACCACCCACGTCGGGGTGAACTGCATGCGGGTCGTGAAGCCACCGCCTTCGCGCTCGTCGATCGTGAACGTGAGCAGCGAGCCGTCCTGGTTGTCCCTCGTGAGGCTCGCATCCTGGGTGGGTGACTGGTTCGAAAGGAAGTTGCCCATGCCGTAGGCGACGTACTTGCCGTTGATCTTCTGGCACGGCTGCACGACGTGCACATGATCGCCGATGATGAGATCGACCGCAGCCGACTCGAGCAGCGAACGCGCGTACTCGCGCTGATCCTTCGTCGGTTCGTGCACGTACTGGCTTCCCCAGTGCATGCTCACCACCACGTATTCCGCGCCCCGTTCCTTCAGCCGCGCGGCCTGCGCGAGCACGCCCTCGATGCCGACCTTCGGCCACAGCATCGTCGCGAGCCATGGCGCGTCCTTCGGGACGTTCTGGCTCGGGCCGCCTTCGTTGAAGATCGTGTAGCTGAACGCGACGTGGCCGACCTTGACCCCCTTCACGTCGTAGATCGGTGGGTTGTCGGCGTCGGCCTGGTTGCGCGACATGCCGGTGCTTCGCAGGCCGGCCGCGGCGAGCATGTCGAGCGTCGACTCGATGCCGGCGAGACCGCGGTCGTAGGTGTGGTTCGACGCGGTGTCGCAACCGTCGAACCCGGCGTCCTTCAGCGCGAACGCGATCTCGCGTGGTGCGTTGAAGCTCAAGGTGCGCGGAACGGTCAGCGCAGTGTTGTCGGCGGAGATGGGCGTCTCCTGGTGACAGAGCGCAAGGTCGGCGCCGGCGATGGTGGCGCGGACGTCGTCGAACATCGGGCCGAAGTCGTACCCGTCGCCGCCCGCGTACGCCCGGCCGCTCTGGATGACGAGGTTGTGCAACAAGATGTCGCCCGACGCGGCGAGCGTGAAGCTCCGCAACGGTCGTGTGGTGGTCGTCGAAGTCGTCGAAGTCGTCGAAGTCGTCAAGGTTGACGTCGACGTGGCGGTCGACGTGGACGCACCCCCGGGGGCGGAGGAGGGCACGGTTGTGGCGACGGGTGCGACGTCGGGTCGAGACGATGTACAGGCGACCACCGAGAGCAGCACCGCGACGATCGCCGGTCGGGCGAGACGTGGGACTCTCGGCGCGATCACCGACGAACGTTATGCGATCGCGCCCGACGCCTTCAGCGCGGCGACGCGTTCGGACGCGAACCCCCAATCGGCAAGGGCCTCGTCGGTGTGTTCGCCGGCCGCGCTGGGCGGGCGGCGGACAGCGCCCGGGGTGCGGCTGAAACGCGGCGCAGGCGCGGGTTGCATGATGCCGTCGACCTCGATGAACGTCTCGCGTTCACGGTTGTGCGGATGCGTCGGCGCTTCGGTGAGCGACAGCACGGGAGCGAAGCACACATCGGTGCCCTCGAGCAGCGTGCACCACTCTGCGCGCGTCTTCTCACGGACCACTCCCCGGATGCGCTCCTTGAACTCGGGCCAGCGCTCGCGGTCGTACTCGGGCATCTCGTCGATGGGGATGCCGAGCCGCGTGCACATCTCGGCGTAGAACTGCGGCTCGAGCGAACCGAGCGAGATGTACTCACCGTCCGCGCACTCGAACACGTCGTACATGTGCGAGCCGGTGTCGAGGAGGTTGGTGCCGCGCTCGGTGGACCATGCGCCCGTGGCGGCCAGTCCGTGGAACATGGTGGTGAGCAACGCCGAACCGTCGGTCATCGCCGCGTCGACGACCTGACCGATGCCCGACGTGCGCGCCTCGATGACCGCCGCGCACACGCCGAGTGCAAGCAGCATTCCGCCTCCCCCGAAGTCACCGACGAAGTTCACCGGTGGCACGGGGGCCTCGCCTCGCCGACCGATGGGGTGCAGCGCACCCGAAAGTGCGATGTAGTTGATGTCGTGCCCGGCGGTGTGCGCGTACGGACCGTTCTGGCCCCACCCCGTCATGCGGCCGTAGACGAGGCGTGGGTTGTGGGCGAGGCACACGTCGGGGCCGATGCCGAGGCGCTCGGCGACTCCGGGCCGGAAGCCCTCGATGAGGACGTCGGCCTCGGCCACGAGATCGAGGACCGTGGCAACGCCGTCAGCGTGCTTGAGGTCGACGCCGATCGAACGACGACCGCGCGCGAGCAGGTCGAAGCGTGCGCAGGCCGGGTTCCGATCGGTCTCGCGTTCGGCACGATCGACGCGCACGACGTCGGCGCCGAGATCCGCGAGGACCATGCCGCAGAACGGGCCCGGGCCGATGCCGGCGATCTCGAGCACCTTGAGGCCGGTCAACGGACCGCTCATGACAATCCCCCCATGGTCTCCACGATGGACCGGTCGGCGGAGCTGCCGACACGACTCGTCGTGTAGCTGCGCATGTACTCCTGCACCTCGGGCGAGCGGGCGGCGATGGCCTGGTTGCGGTTCTCGGCCGCAAGACACGCCTCGATGCTCGACGCATCGAGGTTGTTCCACATGACCTCTTTGGTCATGACGAGACCGATCTGCGTGTAGCTCGCGACGGTGCGGGCCAGTGCGAGCGCTCCGGCGGCCGCATCCGGCACCACCTCGGACACGAGACCGATGCGCTCGGCGCGTTCGGCCGAGACCTCGCGGCCGGTGACGATCATGTCGAACGCCTGCGACGCGCCGATGAGCCGGGGCAGCAGGTAGGTGATGCCGATGTCGGTGCCGGTGAGCCCGGTGCGAATGAACGCCGCGCAGAACTTCGCGGCGGATGATGCGACGCGGATGTCGGCCGCGCAGGCGAGGCTCAGCCCGCCGCCGAACGCCGCGCCGTTGACCCCCGCGATGATGATCTGGGGCGTCTTGCGCATGTGCACGGTGAGGTTGGCCATGAACTCCTGGCCCCCGACGCCGACTTTGGCATGTGGGTGTTCGCCAGGCGCCGGTGGCGTGCCCCAGTCCTTCAGGTCGAGCCCGGCGCAGAACCCGCGGCCCGCGCCCGTGAGCACCACCACCTTGCACTCGGCATCGCCGCCGACCACGTCGAGCGCGTCGTGCAGCTCGCACACGAGGTCGTAGCTGATGGCGTTGAGCCGGTCGGGCCGATTGAGGGTGATCGTGGTGATCCCCGGTTCGACCTTCTCGATGAGCACCGATGGCATGTGCGGACCTCGTGGTGGGACAGCGTCGTGTGGAACAGCGTTGCAGCGGGCCGACGCTACGCATGCCCCGCTGGTGCCGCAACCGGGAGACTCGACCTACAACAGCGGCATGACCTCGTCGGCGATGCGTTTGGTGTAGCCGATGGGATCGCCCCACATGGCGGTGAACAAGAGGTTGGTCGCGCCCCAGCCGGCGAGCTCGCGGATGCGCGCCGCCACGTGCTCGGCGGTACCGCCGATGAGGAAGCGCCGGCCGAGGAAATCGGTGAGACCGTTGTCGTTCACGAGCGCCGAGTTGTGGCCGGGGGAGTCGACCTGGTTGTGCTCGTGCGAGCGGTAGCCGGCCATGAGGCGACGCAGCGGATCCTCGAGCTCGGTCGGCACGTGCTTGCCGTCGAACGTGAACAAGAACGCGTGGTTGGCGCTCGCCGCGGTGGTCCACGCCATGCGGCGCCACAGGTCTTCTTCGGGCCCGTCGGACAACACGACCTTGGTGAGGAACCACGGCTCGACCGCGTCGGGATCGCGCCCAGCGGCAACGGCTGCGTCGCGCACCGATGTGAGGTTGGACTCGACCACCTCCTGCGAGATGCCGTTGCCGAAGATGACCCCGTCGGCCACCTCGCCGGCCAGGCGCATCATGCGGGGACCCTCGGCCGCCAGGTAGAGCGGAACGCTCGGTGCGTTCCACAACAAGCGCATCTCGCGACCTTCGTAGTCGGACGTCTCTCCGTGGACGAGGTTGCGGAACGACCGGCAGTACCTCGCGATCTGATCGACCGTCGACGCACGACCACCCATGTTGCGCACCGCACTGTCGCCCGTGCCGATGCCGAAGATCGCTCGACCGTTCGACAGTTGCTGCAGCGCGGCGAACCCGCTTGCCGCGACCGACGGATGGCGCGTGACCGGGTTGCTGACCGTGGTGCAGAGCTTGATGCGCGACGTGCGCATGGCCATGGCGGTGAGTGCCACGTACGCCTCGGGCAACAGGTTCTGGGTGTCGCCGTAACCCGCGAGGTCATAGCCACAGTCCTCGGCAACGGTGATCCACTCGAGGTACTCCGGCATCGACTTGCACATTGCGGCGATGCCCAGCCGGGTACGTGTCGCGGTACTCATCGTTTCTCCTTCATCCGAACGCGCCGTCGTCGCGCCGGGCGCGGAGTGCGTCGTCGTCGTAGCCGAGCTGTTCGCGCAGCACGTCCTCGGTGTGCTCGCCGAGCGTCGGCGGGCGCGCGGTGCTGGTGCGCCGTTCGCCGTCGATGAGGAACGGCGAGTCGGGCAGCGTCCGATCATCGATCTCGACCGTGGCGGTCGCGGGGTGAGCGAGCGCCTCGGCGAGCGTGTGCACGGCTGCGGCGGGGATGCCTTCGCGCGACAACGTGGCGAGCCACTCGGCGCGAGGTTTCGACGCCATTGCCGCCCGCACCGCGGCGCCGTACTCGGCGGTGGGCGTGAACTCGACGCCCACGATGGCCGCGAGTCGGGCGCGGAAGTGACTCGGGGTCTGCACCACGAACGGCAGGCCATCGCTCCCCGCGGCGACGACGGTGCCGGGGAACTTCAGGCTGCCCACCCAGTCGCTCGCGAGCAGCCACGGCAGCAACGCGCCGACGAGGCTCACCTCGATGCGTGCGCCGACCCCGCTGCGTTCGCGTGTGAACAGCGCCGCGAGCACGCCTTGCGCGGTGACGGCCCCGGCCGCGAGATCGGCGATGGTCATCGGCACCGGGCCCGCGGGCAGGTCGTACACCTGCGGCAGCCCGAACGCGCCCGAGAACGCCTGGACGACACCGTCGATCGCGGGCGCGTCGGCCATGTCGCTGGCCGCGCCGTAGCCCGTGATCGAGCCGACCACCAGGCGCGGGTTCGCGGCGTGGAGCGTCGCCCAGTCGAGGCCGAGCCGGTCCATCACCCCCGGCCGGTAGTTCTCGATGAGCACGTCGGCCCCGGCCACGAGCTCGAGCAGCACCTCGCGCCCGGCGGGATTCTTGAGGTCGAGCACGGCGCTGCGGCGGCCGCGGTGCAACGCCCAGTAGAAGCCGCTCAGCGGTGCGGTGGTGCCGCCCCGGGTGACGTCGCCCGTGGGCGGTTCGATCTTGACCACATCCGCACCGAGTTGCAGCAGGCCCATGGCGGCGATCGGGCCCGACAGGAACGTCGTGAGATCGAGCACCCGGATGCCGTCGAGCGGGCTGGCTGCGGAGGTCATGCGCGCATCCTGCCACGCACCACCCGACGACCGCGCGCCATCGCAACACGCACCACCCGAGACCCTGTTCCACGCGAATTGAGTCGAGGAACGAACCGCGCCGGCGCGCGAATCGGAAGCTGCGGGCAGTCGGGTCGAGTGCGTGGCAGGATGCGCGCA
>JBKJKR010000354.1:0-4505 GCA_046597135.1 Acidimicrobiales bacterium
CTCTCCATCAACCAGGGCCTCTTCGGCCACGGTTCCTCCGTGATCGTGAAGCGGTGATCTGATGCCCATTCGCGAAACCCTCGACGATGCCGGCGTGCTCGAGCTCGTCATGGACAACCCCAAGGTCAACGCGCTCAACATCGCCGACGCCTACCACCTCACCAAGACCCTCGACGATGTCAAGCACCGCCCCGAGGTCAAGGTCGTCATCATCACCGCCACCGGCAAGGGCTTCTCCGCCGGCGTCGACATCAAAGAAATGCAGCGGCTCCCGGGCAACGAGGGCATCCTCGGCGCGAACGACTCGTGCTGGGAGCTGTTCCGCGCCGTCTACGAGTGCGCCGTGCCGGTGGTGGCCGCGGTGAACGACTTCTGCCTGGGTACCGGCATCGGCATCATCGGCAACGCCGACGTCATCGTCGCGGCCGACACCGCGACCTTCGGTCTTCCCGAGATCGACAACGGTGCACTCGGCGCGGCGACGCATCTCAAGCGCCTGGTGCCACAGCACAAGGCGCGCCAGATGATGTATATGTGCGAGTTCGCGAGTGCGGCCGAGCTGCACGCCTATGGCTCGGTGTACAAGGTCGTGCCACTCGCCGAGTTGCGCGCCTGCGCGCACGAAGTGGCCGGGGTCATCGCCGCGAAGAACGGCACCGTCGTACGAAAGGCCAAGCGGGCCTTCAATTCCATCGATGAAGATCCGACGAAGTCGTATCGAATGGAACAGGGGTTCACCTTCGAGTTGAACCTTTACGGCGAAGGCGACAAGGCCCGCGAGGCCTTCTTGCGGGGAGAACGATGAGCAACCTGGCGATCGTGATCATGGCGGCCGGCCTAGGAAGTCGCTTCGGCGGCAACAAGCAGCTGGTCGATGTCGGCCCCAACGGCGAGGTCTTCTTCGACTTCGCCATCGCCGACGCGATCGCCGCAGGTGCCGACCGTGTGGTGCTGATCGTGCGCCGCGAGTTCGCCGACACCGTCGAGGAGCATGTGCGCTCGATGCACGGCGACATCGACCTGCACGTCGTGTGCCAGGACGAAGCCGAGGCGCCACCGCGCAAGAAGCCGTGGGGCACCGCTCACGCGATCCTTGCGGCAAAGGACGCCGTCGACCGGCCGTTCATCGTGGTCAACGCCGACGACTACTACGGCGTCGAGTCGTACCAGCTGGTGGCCGACGAGTTGCGCCATGCCGCCGAGGGAGATGCCGACGACACCACGGTTGTGCTCGCCGCGTTCGAGCTCGGCCGCACCCTGCCCAACGAGGGCTCGGTGTCGCGCGGCGTGTGCGCGGCCGACGGTCACGTGCTCACCACCCTCGTCGAGACGCACGGCATCGAACGCAACGCCGACGGCGTGATCGTGAGCGCCGACCCGCCCTGCACCCTCACCGACGTCACGCCTGTGTCGATGAACATGTGGGGCTTCCCGGTGGCCATCTTCGACCACCTCGAGCGCATGTGGGGCGAGTTTCTCGACGCGCATCGTGACACCGAGAAGACCGAGTTCCTGCTGCCCAGTGCGGTGGCCGAGCTCATGGGCCAAGGCCTGCTCAAGGTGAAGGTGGCGCCCACGGCATCCGACTGGATCGGCGTCACCAACCCCGCCGACCTCGACCCGGCCCGCGCCACCCTCGCCGCACTGCGCTCCTGAACCGCGGCGCTCCTGAACCGCGGCGCTCCTGAACCGCGGCGTTCCTAGACCGCGGCGTTCCGCTCGCCACGCTCAGCGGACGGACTCGGCCAGGGCGATCGCCCGGCCTTTGCCGAGCGACGACTCGAGCCGGTACGTGATGTCATCGGCGGTCCACAACAACGTGTCGCCGGCCAATCTCGCCGAGTCGGTCACGATCGCGCCGCCGGTCAGGAAGAAGCTCAGCTCGTGCGGGTCACCCGTGATCCACCAGGCCGGTCGGCCGTTCACCGTGACCTGCTCGACGACGGCACCGCGGGGGAGCACCTTCTGGAAGCCCCCGCTGCCGAGGCCGACCCGCAGCTGGGTGAGGACGATGGCCACGTGGGGCAACGCCTGGCTGGGCCCGAGTGCCGCGCCGCTCCGCCACACCTGAGCGAGTTGCGTCGGCCGTCCGGCCACTCCCGAGCCGAACAGGTCGGCCGGCCCGAGGCCGACCAGCGTGGGGCGTCGAACCGGGAAGCCGAGTCGAGCGGCCGCTTCGGTGAGGGATGGTTCCGGCTCGAGGCCGAGCGCCGACAGCATCTCCGGGTCGGCGCGCTGCGGAGTGCTGGTGACAGGCGCGCCTGCTTCGTCGGCCGCGCTGGTGGTGGTCACGGCCGACGATGTACCGGGCGGCAGTTCGTCGACCCGCACGATGCGTACGCCGTCGATGCCGAGCCACTCGGCGACGGTGGCGCGGGCGTCGGGGATGGCCAGCGTGGTGGCGGTGGTCGCGACCAGGACCACTGCGACGGCGACCGTCCATTTGCGGCGGCGCGCCATGCCGAAGCGGTTGTTGCGCCTGGCAGTTCGCCCCGCGACGACCGAAGCCTCCGGGAGCTGCGTCAGTACGCGAGCGGTGAAGTCGTCGACATCGGGAAGTGCGAGATCGGCGGCCAACGCGAGGAGGGCGGCGTCGATCGTGTCGTCGTCGATTCGTTCAGACATGGCTCGGCCTCCTCTCGAGCTCGGCGCGCAACCGTTGCATGGCCCGCGCAAGGCGTGACTTCACCGTGCCGGGCGCACAACCCAGTGCGGCCGCCATCTCCGCTTCGGTCATCTGTGCGAACCATCGGTACCCGAGCACGGTGCGGTCGCGATCGTCGAGCATCGCGATGGCCCGCACGAGCGAATCCGCGTCGATCCCGGCCACCACCTCGTCCTCGGTCGAAGGCCCGTGATCGACGTACGTCACGTTGATGCGCTCGACGAGCCGGGTCCGTCGCCCGGCCGCCCGCCGCCGGTTCTTCGCCTCGTTGGCGACGATGCGCAGGAGCCACGGCCGGAACGGCCGCGCCGTGTCGAACTTGGCCAGTGAGGCGTAGGCCTTCACGAACGCGGTCTGGGCCGCGTCCTCGGCGTCGTCGGCCCGACACGTGATGGCGGTGGCGAGCCGGATCGCATCGCCCTGATAGCGCCGTACGAGCGCGCCGAATGCTGCGTGGTCGCCCCGCTGGGCCAGCTCCACGAGCCGCCCTTCCTCGGTCGCGTCGTGCTCGATGTCACCAGTACACCGGATCCACGCCACCGGTTCCCGCCTACCTTTCTGGCGGTGTCCTCGTCGACCCGGAAGCGGCGGAAGCGCGGCGCGCGTCGCTCTGACGTCGTACTATGGGTTAATGGACTCGCATCAATCCTCGTTCGTGCTTCGCGGTGCCACGGTCGTCGACGGCACCGGGGCACCGGCCCGCCAGGTCGACGTCGTGGTCGTGGGCGATCGCATCGCTGCCGTGGGCGAGCACGCGTCGGCCGCCCATCCCGACGCCACGGTGATCGACCTCGACGGCCTCGTGCTGGCGCCGGGTTTCGTCGACCCGCACACCCACTACGACGCCCAGGTCTTGTGGGACCCCGACATCACCCCGTCCACCTGGCACGGCGTCACCACGGTGGTCATGGGCAACTGCGGCTTCGGCATCGCACCTGCCCATCCCGAGCACCGTCCGACCATCCTGCGCGTGCTCGAGAACGTCGAAGGCATGCCGCTCGACGCACTCGAGGCGGGCGTGCGGTGGGAGTTCGAGACCTTCCCCGAGTACCTCGACATGTTGGCGCGCACCCCGACGCGCGCGAACGTGTCGGCGCTCATCGGCCACACCGCGCTGCGGTTCTTCGTGATGGGTGACGATGCCACCGAGCGCGAGGCGACACCCGACGAGGTCGCTCGCATGGTCGCCACGGTCGACGAAGCACTCGAGGCCGGCGCAGTCGGGTTCTCCACGTCGCGCAGCACCACGCACGTGGGTGCCTACGGCAAGCCCATCCCGAGTCGTGCGGCGAACCTGTCCGAGATCGACGCCATCGCCGACGTGCTGGCGCGCCGGCACCAAGGCACGTTCGAAGCCACGTTCGGACCCGACTTCTGGGTCGACGAGATCGGCGCGTTGGCGCAACGGATCGAACGCCCCACGTCGTGGTCGGCGATCATGTCGACGTCGCGCCGCCCGGGTGTCGCGATCGAGCTCGCGGATCGCAGTGCGAAGTACGCCGAGTACGTGCACCCACAGATCGCGTGCAAGCCGATCATCACGTCGATCTCGGTAGGCGAACCGTTCTCGTTCGCGAACGTGCCGGCGTTCGAGCATGCGCTCGGGCTCGACATGGCCGGTCGCGCCGCGCTCTACACGGACGAAGAGTGGCGGGTGTGGGCGCGCGCCGGTGTGCGCGAGATGTGGGGCGACGTCGTCGACAAGGGAACCGTCGCCGAGTCCGAGAAGCATGCACACCTCATCGACGGCCCGACGCTCGCGACGCTTGCCGCGGAACGCGGCGTCGATTCGGTGGACGTCATGCTCGACCTCGCGCTCGACGAGAGGCTCGCGACGCGG
>JBKJKR010000621.1:0-3635 GCA_046597135.1 Acidimicrobiales bacterium
CGTTCAGCGACGGACGTTCAGTGACCGACGTTCAGCGACCGAGGGGATCAGGTCGGCGGGCCACGAGCATCGAGTGCGGGTGCGGGTACCCCGCGTCGACGCGGTGAACCGTGACCGCGAGCCCTTGATCGGCAAGATGATCGGCCAACTCGCTGATGGGGGTGAACGACAACGCCGCACCCTCGGTGATGCGCATCACGCGGGTGGCGAGCACTTCTTGCGCCTTGGCGATCGAGTGCTTGAGCCGCGGCACGACGTCGGTCTCCTTGAGCACGAGGACGCCGCCGGGTGCGAGCTCGGCGACGCACGCATCGAGCAGCGCGAGCTCGAGGTCGGGATCGATGAGGTACAACACGTCGACGATGACGATCGCGTCCCACGGCCCGGCCGGTACCGCGCCGTCGTTCGACGACGCGAACGTCAACGAGGCCTCGCCGGGTTCGAGGTTCGCCGCTGCGGCGCGGGCCAGCACGAGCTTGCGCTCGTCGATGTCGACACCGACCACCGAACGGTCGGGGCACGTGAGCGCCATGTACGCAGCGACGAGCCCGTGACCGCATCCGACCTCGAGCACCCGCCCGCTCGTGGGCACCTCAGCATCGATGGCCCCTACCGGGCAGGTGGCCCACCGCACGCGAAGATGCAGCCGATCGCCACGCGACGCGCCGGCGTAGAGCGCGAAGGCCCGTCGTGCGATGTGGTCGGGCCGGCGGAACAACTGGGTGATCATGAGGTTGCGCCCCCGGAAGCGACCGGCGTGAGATCGCGGTAGGTGCCGAGGGTGAACCCGTGCCGTGAGATGGCGTCCCGGACAGCGGGCGCGCACAACGCGTCGAGCTCGGCGCCCCATTGGTACTGCCAGTCGTAGCGATGCCGGTCGGGGTCGACCGCAGCCCCGGGATGCCCCGAGAGCTCGACGACGTCAGCATCGGAGCCGGCCAGCATGGCCAACGCGCCGATCACGGTGGGCACGTCGAGCCGACCGGCTTCGTCGAGGCCCGCGGCATCGCCGGGGAATCGCAACCCGGCCGCCGCGGCGCGGTCGGCGAACCGGTTGCCGAGGCGTCGCATCACGCGGCCCACCGGCGCGTCGGAGGCACTCCGGGTGAGCCGCACCGCTGGTATCGAGCGTTCCTTCGCGAGCCGGATGGCCACATCGCACAGGCCGGGGAAGACGTGCACGTGCTGGTGCGAATCGAGGTGATCGACGGTGAGGCCGAGGCCGGCGATCGCGTCGAGCTGTGCGGTCCACTCGCGTTCGATGTCGGCGAGGTCGATGCGACGCGCCGCGACGCGCGGCAGGAGCTGGCGCCACGAGGTCGGCAGATAGCCTCGTGCGTTGACGAGGGTGGGGATCTCGCGGGCGGTGAGCAGCGGCGGGTCCTCGCCGACCACGGCGAGATGGGCGCCCACACCGATGCCGTCCAGGTCGCGGAGCCACGGTGCGGTGGACGAGAACGCCGGCGCGAGCACCAACAGCGATGTGCTCGTGAGCACGCCGTGGGCATGCGCGTGCACGATTCCGGACGACACGGCGGTGGTGAGGCCGTAGTCGTCGGCGTTGACGATGAGGGTGCGCGTCATGCGGGCGTGGTCGGCCGACGATCGCTCTCGGGCAGGGGATCGATGGTGCGGAGCTCCTTGTAGAGCCAGCGCATCTCGCGCAGGATCTTGATGATCACCGAACCCGAGGAAAGGGTCGACACGCCGCGCGACCGCGGGAAGTAGTCGACACCGAACTGCACGGTGTGAAAGCCCAATCGGTTGGCCCGGGCGAGCAGCTCGACGTCGATGAACGAACCTTCGCTCTTGAGCTCGACGTGCTCGAGCACGCGTCGCCGCACGAGCTTGAACGCGAAGTTCACGTCGCGCAGCCGCAACGAGAACCCGTAGCGCACGAGCAGGTTGTAGATGTACGAGTACACGAAGCGACGTGGGCCCTCGCCGGTGCGGTCGAAGCGGTAGGCGCTCACGATGTCGGCCTCGTAGAGCCGCATGATGCGAACGGCCTTGGCCAGCTCGGCCATGTCGAACGGCAGGTCGGCGTCGGTGTAGAGCACCAGTTCGCCGCGGGCCTCGGCGAAGCCGGTCTTGAGCGAGCCACCCAACTTGCGGTTGACGGGATGGTGCACGACCCGCACGTTGTTGTCGGCCTCGGCCAGCGCATCTGCGAGCTGGGGCGTGGTGTCGGTGGATGCGTCGTCGATGATCAGGATCTCGTAGCTGCCGATCTCGCCGGCCACCACCAGATCCTCGGCGGCCTCGCGCGCCGCGGCCACCGTCTGATCGATGAGCGCCTCCTCGTTCCACATGGGGAAGAAGATCGTCAGACTCTGGAAGCTCGGTTTCACGCCCTCATCATCGCTCACGCGACATACCAACCGCGTGCGTACGCCCCGGTGAAGAAGCACAGCGCACCGAACGAGAGGACGAACCACAACCGGCGGAGGCGGGGCCGTTCGGCGAGCAGCTCGCCGGCCACGGCGAAGGCGGGGAAAGCGCCGAGCGCGTAGCGGCCGAGCCCCTGGAAGTCCTTGCTTCCGATGAGCGGGAACGCCAGCAGACCCAGTGTGTACAGGCCATATGCCCAACCGAACCGCTTGATCACCCGGGGCACGAGAGCCACGAGGCCGAGCACGAGCAGCCCTTGCAGGGTGACGAACGCGAAGTACCGGGGACCGCTGCCCGGCAGGTGGACGAGTCGGCTCGCCCAGGCGGTCTTGAACCACACCTTTGGACCGGGTCGTTGATCCCACCCCGGGGCGGCCTCGGCGGTCGCGAAGGCGAACGGGTCGTCGAAGGTGCGCCAGAGGTAGACGACGTACACGAGGAGCCCGGTGCCGGCGAGCAGCACCAGCGGGTCGGTCATCTTCAAGCGGCGCGGCTCGATCGCGACGATGCGCCCCCGGTCGACGGCCGGATCGCGCAATGCCTCGGGCGCCCCCGCCCGTGCGCCCTGGGGGCCGAACCATCGGATGCGGTCGAGCACCGCGAGCCGCAGCACACCCCGCTGCTCGAGCACCCGTGCGGTGAGCCCTGCGACCACGGCGATGCCCACCGGACGCGTCGCGGTGGCGAGGGCGCCGAACACCGCCGCGAGCGGTACGCGATGGTGCTCAATGCTCACGAAGGCGGCGAGCACGAGGAACACGAACAGCGCGTCGGCATAGACCGCGCCGTAGAGGTAGAACGCGTAGGGCCACACCGCGAGGACTGCGAACGCGGTGCGCGCCGCCGCTGGCTCCAAGCGCGTCGACACCCAGTGCCAGAACAGCGCGGCCGCGCCGATTCCGGACAGCAGCGTGATGAGCACGCCCCACGCCGACGGGTCGCCGCCGAACGCGTCGCTGAGCCAGCGAGTGAGCAACGGGTACAGCGGGAAGAACGCCACGGACGACTGCTCGGCTTCGCCCTTGAAGAAGTAGCCGTTCTCGGCGATCGAGCGGTACCAGCCGGAGTCGAAGCGCACCCACCCACCGAGCCATCGCGGCCCGTCGTAGAAGTCCGCGGGCTCGACGCGGCTGATCGTCGAACCCGCTGACTTTTATCCAGGCCCGCGTTGGCTCGGCGGTTGGATCCGCTATGACGCCGGCTGGTACCGCTCGATCGCCGAGAACGGGTACTTCTTCAAGGGC
>JBKJKR010000362.1:0-3906 GCA_046597135.1 Acidimicrobiales bacterium
TTGCCGGATACCGCATGCACAAGGACGGCGAGGGCATCGGCTCGTTGCTGCTCGGCATCTACGACGATCGCGGCCACCTCAACAACGTCGGCGTGGCGTCCTCGTTCACTGCGGCACGCCGGCGCGAGCTGATCGACGACCTCGCGCCGCTCGCGCTCGACAACCTCGGCGAGCATCCGTGGGCCGAGTGGGCATCGCAGTCGGCGGAAGCTGTGCCGGGTGCGGCCATGCCCGGCGCGCCGTCGCGATGGAACGCCAAGAAGGACCTGTCGTGGTCGCCGTTGCGCATCGAACGCGTCGCCGAGGTGGCCTACGAAGGATTGCTCGGCCACCGCTTCCGCCATTCGGCGCGACTGTTGCGCTGGCGCCCCGACCGCACGCCCGAGTCGTGCACCTACGACCAGCTCGACACACCCGCCCCGTACGAGCTGGCGCAGATCTTCCACGGCTGACGCCGGCCACGCTCACAGCTGCGTGAGGTCGAACTTGTCCTGTGCGTAGACGTTGTTCAGGTACTCCCACACCGCTCTGATGAGGCCTTTGTCGTCGAGCTCGTAGACGATCACGTAGTAGTTGAAGTAGTCCGCGCCGGAGTTCGTGACCGCGCTGATGGTCTGCTGCACGACCACGCGGTTCCCCTCGGCGACCATGGCCTGCACCTCGGTGGTGTATCCGTGCGGGTACAGCTTGGCCGCTGTGTCGCGCAGGCGCATGATCCCGCCGGCGCCCTCGTACACGGAGTGGAACACGTGCCAGATCGCGTCCTCGTCGACGTAGTCGAGGTACCCCTCACCCGACGCGAACGCGTCACGGAACATCTCGACGACGGACACGTTCCAATGCTCACGGTCGCTGCGCACGCCGCCATTGTGCCGTTGACCCTGGCGTCGCGCGCTCAGTCCGCGCGCCAGCTGTCTCATATGTAGAGACATCAATACCGCATAGTGGACATCTTATCGAGCGGCGAGGCGCCCCGCACGCCGCACCAGGTTCGGCGCCTCGATGACCTTGCACAGCGCGGCGAACTCGGGGGTGGGTCCGGCCCACCGCCACTCGTCGACCGAGCCGACCGCCACGTTGCGCTCGACCGTGGCCAGGCGGCGGTACAGCAAGGCGTCCTCGTAACGGGCGAACAGCGCCGCGGCGAGCTTGCCCGACCCGCGCACCGAGACCTCCCACTGGCCGACCGCTCGAGGGATGTCCTCGTAGTGCGGATAGCGGGCCAGCACCTGCGCGGTGCTCTTCGCACCCCAGCCCGGAATGCCCGGGATGCCGTCGGCCGAGTCGCCGACGAGGCCCAGGTAGTCGGGGATCGATTCGGGCGCGACGCCGAACTTCTCGCGCACGCCCTCGTAGTCGAAGTAGGTGTCCTTGCGGCGGTCGAGTTGGACCACGCGACCGTCTGCGGTGACGCACTGCCCGAGATCCTTGTCGGGCGTGCAGATCACGGCGCGTTCGACGCGTGGGTCGTCGTGGGCCACCACGGCAGCCGCGGCGAGCGCATCGTCAGCTTCGACCTCGACCATGGGCCACACGGTGAACCCGGCGGCGGCGAGGACCTCTTCGACCAGGTCGAACTGCGCCCGCAACAACGGGTCGATGCCGCTGCCGTCCTTGTACGAGGCGAGCATGTCGTTGCGGAACGATTCGATGATGTGGTCGGTGGCCACGCCGACGTGGGTCGCGCCTTCCTCGATGAGCTGCAGGCACGTGCCCACCACGCCCCGCGTGGCCGCGACCTCCATGCCGGCCACCGTGACGTGCGACGGCAGTGCGTAGTAGTAGCGGAACAACTCGTAGGTGCCGTCGACCAGATGCACATGCATCCGTCGAGCCTCGCACAGCAGCCGCTGAACCGCTCAGAGCGCAGCTGCGCTTCGCCACCACGCACTTCTGGAGCGCCTCGACGCGTGGCGGGTCTCACGTTCAAGGGGTCGGCCGACCGGCGGCCGCAAACCCGTCAGGCGGCGAGGGCCATCCCGCGGGCGGTCAGGGCCTGCGCGAGCTGTTCGGCCAACCACGCGTGAGCTTCGACGATCCCGCGGGCGCGGGCTTCGATCTCCTGGGGCGACAACGAGTGCAGCCCGGCCTGCTCGCTGAGCTCGCGGGCATGTTCGTCGAGCCGGTCGACCTGATCGGTCAACCAATCGAGAACCTCGCGGTACGGGCCCTTCGGGTGCATGTTCGACTCCACGTTGAACCCTCGGTCGTCGGCCCCCGTCGCTGAGCGGATTGGGCCCTTCGGCCCAGGCGATTGACGCGTTCGACCCAGGTGCGGCGGCGCGATCGGCACCCGGGCGCGGCGCGGGGCGCCGGTACGCTCGGCGGATGGATCAACCTCTTGTCAACGTCGAGCGCGACGGACGCATCGCCCGCGTCCAACTCACCAACCCGGCGCGACGCAACGCGCTCGGTCGGGCGGTGCTCGAGGAGCTGTACGTCGAGATCTCGACGCTGGGCGGCGACCCCGACGTCGGCGTGATCGTGGTGTCGGCCACCGGGCCGGCGTTCAGCGCAGGCCACGACATCGCCGAGATGGTCGGCCGCGACGAGGCCTACTACCGCGACCTGTTCGGGGCCTGCAGCTCGTTGATGCAGCTCCTGCGCAGTCTGCCGCAGCCGGTCATCGCGGCCGTCGACGGCGTGGCCACCGCCGCAGGCTGCCAGCTCGTCGCCGGATGCGATCTGGCCGTGGCCACCGAGCGGTCCACGTTCGCCACCCCCGGGGTGAAGGTCGGGCTGTTCTGCTCGACACCACTCGTGCCGATCTCGCGGGCCATCGGTCAGAAGCGGGTCATGCAGATGCTGCTCACCGGCCGCTCCATCGACGCCCCGACCGCACTCGCGTGGGGCCTGGTGAACCAGGTGGTGTCGAACGACGGGCTCGACGCCGCGGTCGACGAGCTCGCGAACCAGATCCTCGAGTTCAGCCCGCTCGTGCTGAACCTCGGCAAGTCGGCGTTCTACCACCAGGCCGGCTTGTCGGAACCGTCGGCGTACGAGGTCATGAACGAGATCATGACGGCGAACGCAATGCTGCCCGACGCCCAAGAGGGCATGCGGGCCTTCACCGAGAAACGCCCGCCGAACTGGGCGTAGGGCCGGGCCGATCCGGCGAGCTACTCCTGGACGAGCTCGATGAGCGTGCCGAAGCTGCCCTTGGGGTGAACGAACGCGACCGTGGTGCCGCGCGAACCTGGGCGTGGTGCTTCGTCGATGGCCTTGCCCCCGGCGGCCAGCACCGAGGCCAGGGCCGCGGCGCAGTCGTCGACCCGGTAGCCGATGTGATGCAAGCCTTCGCCTCGCTTCTCGAGGAACTTCGCGATGGGGGAATCCGCCCGGGTGGGCCGGGTAAGCTGCACATACGAGTCGGCGACCTTCAACAGCGCCTCCTCGACGCCGTCACGTTCGACGATCTCCCGGTGATGCACCTCGGCTCCGAAGGCTGCGGCGTAGTAGGCAATCGCCGCTTCGAGGTCATGGACGGCGATGGCAACGTGATCGATCTCGGTCAGCAGCACTGGTGGCCTTCCTCGGCTCGCGTCGGCGACGCGTCGATGAAGAAGTCTACGAAAATGGCCCGGCCCGCCTCGTGTCGGGCCGGTCGGCACATTCCCAATCTCACCCAGCGTGTGAGAAACTCTTACTTGTACGCACGTACCGTGAAAGATGGCGAGCATGGCTTTGACCCCCGACGAAATCGAGAAGCGCCAGTTCAGTACCTCCCGCAAGGGGTACTCACCCGACGAGGTCAAGCGGTTCCTCGCCGAGGTGGCCGCCTCGCAGCGCGAGTCCGAGGCCGCACCGGCCTTTGCCCGCCTCGGTGGCGAGGTGGCCAGCGTGCTCGAGAGCGCCCACCGGTCGGCCGAGGCCATCACGGCCAACGCACACACCGAAGCCGCTCAG
>JBKJKR010000634.1:0-3919 GCA_046597135.1 Acidimicrobiales bacterium
GCCGCACACCCGACGACCGCGCGCAAGTGGGGCGGCACGCACCACCCGGCACGCTGTCCCACTCGAACTGACCGAGGCGCGGCTCAGGCGATGCGATAGCGGTCGATGACGTCGGGATCCGGGTCGGGGCCGAGGCCCGGGTCGGTGGGTACGCGCACGCGACCGTCGACGGCATCGGTGAGCCCGGGGTAGAGCGTGGCTTCGAGCTCGAGGTGCATGCGTTCGAGCACCGATGGTTCGGGGCGCGCCGCGAGCAGGTGCACGGTGGCGAGGAAGCCGGGGCCGTAGCAGGCGGAGTGCGGCGACAAGAACACGCCGTGGGCCTCGGCGACTGCGGCGACCTTGCGCCACTCGGTGATGCCGCCGATCTTGGTGACGTCGGGCTGCACCACATCGACGGCGTCGCGTTCCATGAGTCGGGCGAAGTCGAAGAGGGTGCCGGTGTTCTCCCCCGCCGCGACACGGATGCCTGCGTCGCGTAGCCGACGCATCGACACATGGTCCTCGGGTGGCCAGATGGCGTCCTCGATCCATCGCAGATCGGCCTGTTGCAGTCCAGGCGCGAGGCGTAGCGCTTCCTCGCAGGTCCAGGCGCAGTTCGGGTCGAGCATGAGCTCGATGTCGGGCCCGACCGCCTCGCGCGTCGCGAGCACTGGCGCGAGGGTGGCTTCGTGCAGCTTCACGTGACGGAACCCGGCGGCGACCGCGCCCTCGGCCTTGGCCGCGGTCACATGCGGAAGGCCATAGACGAGAAGGCTCGCATAGGCGTCGACCTCGGTGCGCGCCGCGCCGCCGAGCAGCCGGTGCACGGGCAGGCCGGCTGCCTTGCCGGCGATGTCCCACAGCGCGAGGTCGAGCCCGGAGAGCGCGTAGGCGAAGCTGCCGTTGCGGCCGAACATGTGCAGTGCGCGGTTGGCGCGATGGGCGATGCCTGCGATGTCGGCTGCGTCGGCGCCGAGCACCACCGGGGCGATCACCTCGTCGATCGTGACCTTGGTGGCCGACGCGATGCTGTGCCCGAACGCTTCGCCCCAACCGATCAGCCCGTCGTCGGTGGTGACCTTCACGAGCAGCACGTCAAAGATTGTCCAGCGCGGCCCCGGGCACTCGTCCGGCGGCGCGCCACCGTCACTCGGCAGCCGCACCAACACGGTGTCGATGTTCGTGATCTTCATCGCGCGCTCGCGTCCCGGGTCAGTCGTTGATCTTGGCGATCACGTCGGTCGCGAACGATTCGAGCGTGGCGCGCTTGGCGGCGAGGTCGCTCGTGACGATGCCGTTGAACAACCAGGGCGGGTTGTTGTAGCCGGTCACACCCATGTCGCGGAGGCGCTTCACCGAGTCGGCGCTCGGCACCTCGTTCAAGGTCACCAGCGTCTCGAACGGCAAGTGGTCGCGCTCGGCGCGCTTGCGGAAGTCGGTGAGCTTGGCCAGCAGCGGCGGGATGTCGTCGAAGTCGTAGTTGACGCCGATCCATCCGTCGTGGCGTGCCGCACGCTGCAACGCGAGGTCGCTGTGCCCACCGATCCACACCGGCACCGGCACTCGGGTCGCGGGTGCCATCTGCACCGGCGCGAAGTCGAAGTACTTCCCGTGGTACTCGACCATGTCGCCGGCCATGAGCAGGGCCATCACCTCGGGCATCTCGTCGGTGCGCTTGCCGCGGTTGGTGAAGCTCTGCCCGGTGAGCGTGAACTCCTCGGCCATCCAGCCGACCCCCACGCCGAGCAAGACCCGGTCGTTCGAGAAGAACGCCGCGGTCGAGATCGACTTCGCGAGCGTGAACGGGTCGCGTGCCGGGACGATGTACACCATCGGCATGAAGCGCAACGTCGACGTGTGCTGCGCCAGTGCGCAGTACATGCCCCAGTCGTCGGGGAAGTGGGTGTTCGGGTCCCACCACGCCTTGCCGTCAGCGGCGTACGGATAGGTCGAGTCGATGGTGGCCGGCGTGATGATGTGATCCGCGGTGGTGAGGCCGTGGAAGCCCACCTGCCCCGCGATCTTAGCCACGTCGATCAGTTGCTCGGTCTCGGAAAACGCAACGTTCTGCCAGAACTTCACCAGCACCCCCTCAGGCTGAGGGAACCGTACCCGAGACGAGCAACGACGATCACGGCCGCCGGGCGCAGCACCGATATGGCACCATCCGTTGCCTGTCGCACTTCACCCGAGGAGCACCCGTGTATCGACCGCGAACCTTTCCGGCGCTCGAACAAGAACAGATCGAACGCGAGATCGCCGAGCTCGGTGAACGGGTGCGCAACTGGGGTCGATGGGGTGCCGACGACGAGATCGGCACGTTGAACTTCATCACCCCCGCGAAGCGCGCCGCGGCCGCGCAACTCGTGCGCAAGGGCGTCACGTTCTCGTTGCAGATCCCGATGAACAGCCGCGGGCCGATGTCGGGCGGGGGTCGGGTGAACCCGGTGCACACCATGACCGCCACCGGTTGCGACCATGTGCAGGCCGTGCACATGGCGGGCGGGGCCCGCTACACCGACGACGTCATGTTCTTGTACCTGCAGTCGGGCACCGAGTGGGACGGGCTGGCGCACGTGTACTACGACGGGCTGCTCTACAACGGCTACGACGCCACCACCGTCGACTCGAACGGGGCCCGCAAGGTCGGCATCGACAAGACGTGCTCGTCGTACGTGTCGCGCGGCGTGCTGCTCGACGTGGCGCGCTTTCACGGCGTCGACTGCCTCGACCCGGCACACCGCATCGACGGCGACGAGCTCGACGAGGTGGCCGCCGCGCAGGGCGTGGCCATCGAGTCGGGCGACATCATCCTCGTGCGCACCGGCGTGCTGGCGCACTACGCACGCACCGGCAGCTGGGAGGTGTACCACGGCTCGCACCCCGGCCTGCACCACCGCGCTGCGCTGTGGTTGCACGATCGAGAGATCGCCGCGGTCGCCTCCGACAACGGCGCGGTCGAGGGCTATGACAAGGGCGCGACGCCGGCCATCCCGCTGCACCAGCTCACGTTGCGCGACATGGGTCTACCGCTCGGCGAGACGTTCAACCTCGAAGCGCTCGCCGCCGATTGCGCCGACGACGGCGTGTACGCATGCTTCTTGGTCGCGCCCGCGCTCAACATCACCGGCGCCGTGGGCAGCCCGGTCAACCCGCTGGCGATGAAGTAGCGCCCGCCTGGGCGACTACCAGCTGATCTCGATCTCGATCTCGGACTCTTCGCCGAGCTCGATCTCGACCTTCAACTCGACCTCGGACGGCACCTTGGCGGTATAGCGGATGCCTTCGCGGGCCGCATCGTTGCACGCTGCGAGACGGTTGTGCGGTCAGGCGTCGAGCTGCTCAGGTCCAGTGGTGAACGAGCTCTTTGGTGTCGATGACCGTGCCGAACGACAGGCCCATCTTCGACAGCGTTGCCTGGTGGCGAGCCGACTCGTAATCGCCGCACGCGTCGCCCGCGATGACCGTGTAGTAGTCGAGCATGAAGCCGTCGCGGATCGTCGACTCGACGCACCCGCTCGTGCCGACACCACAGATCAACAACGTGCGCACCCCGTGAGAGCGGAGGACCAGATCGAGTCGGGTGCCGATGAACGCGCTGTAGCGGTGCTTGTCGATGATGAGCTCGCGGTCGCCGCCATCGGGGCCGAGACGTTCGACCCAATCGGCGCCCCACGTGCCTTCGTACACGCACGGCGGGCGCACGTGGCCGTGGTTGCGGCCGTACAGCGCCTTCCACGGACCCGACAGGTACCGATCGTCGCCGATCATGCGCACGAAGATGCGCAACGCACGAAGTCGTTCTGCAGGTCGACCACCACCAACGCGGTGTGCGCCGGGTCGGCTGGTTCCTGCCACGTCGCGAGCACCGACTCGTCGCCTGTCGCACGTCTCCACCGATTCGTCTGCACCGACCGTAGCCAGTAGCCGCGCTCAC
>JBKJKR010000623.1:0-3084 GCA_046597135.1 Acidimicrobiales bacterium
CGTGTAGTACAGGAAGAAGTCGTGCAGGTCGTACGGACCGATGATCTCCTCGGTGCGCTGCTCGATCTCGCCGTTCGCGCCGGGCGGAACGAGCTCGGGTGAGATCTCGGTGGCCACGATGCGGTGCAGCACATCGTGCGCGACGTGTTGTGGGTCGTCGCCATCGGCCACCCAGCGGATGAGGAACTGCAACAGGGTCTTGGGCACCGATGCGTTCACGTTGTAGTGCGACATCTGGTCGCCGACGCCGTAGGTGCACCAGCCGAGCGCGAGCTCGCTCAGATCGCCGGTGCCCACCACGAGGCCGTTCACGAAGTTCGCCAGGCGGAACAGGTACGACGTGCGCGCACCGGCCTGCACGTTCTCGTAGGTGATGTCGTACAGCGGTTGCCCCGTGGCCGCCGGGTGGCCGAGGTCGGTGAGCATCTGCAGCGATGCCGGACGGATGTCGACCTCGGTGGCCGTAACCCCGAGCGCCCGCATGAGCTCTTGGGCGTTCTCGAGCGTGCCGGCTGTGGTGCCGAAGCCCGGCATGGTGACGGCGTGCACGTTGGCGCGTGGCAGACCGAGCTCGTCCATGGTGTGACACGCCACGAGCAGCGCCTGTGTGGAATCGAGCCCGCCCGACACGCCGATCACCAGGTGTTCGATCTTGGTGGCGACGAGGCGGGTGGCCAACCCGCGCACCTGGATGCGATACACCTCGGCGCAGCGCTCGTCGCGCGTGTGCGGATCGGAGGGCACGAACGGGTAGCGGTCGACCTCGCGCTGCAACGGCGCGTCGATCGCATCGGCATCGAGCGTGAACTCGATGCGCCGCATGGCAAGCCGGTCGCGATGGTCGGTCGAACAATCGGTGAACGACGTCATGCGCATGCGATCGGCCGCGAGCTGCACCAGGTCGACGTCTGCGGTGACTAGTTGAGCGGTCGCGATGAACCGCTCGCCCTGGGCCAGCAGCCGACCGTTCTCGTAGATGAACGCGTCGCCGTCCCACGCCATGTCGGTGGTGGACTCGCCGAAGCCCGCCGCGGTGTAGAGATACGCGCCGATGAGTCGGGCCGACTGGGACTCGGCGAGTTGGCGCCGGTACGCGTGCTTGCCGATGGTGATGTTGCTTGCCGAAAGGTTCACCAAGACGTTCGCGCCGGCCATGGCGGCGTAGGTCGACGGCGGGATGGGCACCCACACGTCCTCGCATATCTCGACGTGCACTCGCATGTCGGGCAGGTCGGTCGGCGCGAAGATCAGGTCGGTGCCGAACGGGACGTCGACGCCGGCCAAGCGCACGGTGTCCGACATCGCATCGCGCGCCGCGGCGAACTGCCGCTTCTCGTAGAACTCGCGATAGTTCGGAAGGTAGCTCTTCGGCACGACGCCCAGCACCTTGCCGCGGTGCACGGCCACCGCGGTGTTGAACACCCGGTCGTCGATGCGCAGGGCGGCACCGACGAGGATGAGCGGCCGCAGTTCCACGCTGGCCTCGACGATGGTGCCGAGCGAGGCACGGATGGCGTCGAGGTGTGCGTCCTGGTGGAACAGGTCGTCGTTCGCGTAACCCGACACCCCGAGCTCGGGAAAGGCCACGAGTGCCGCTCCCGCCGCGTCGGCTCGGCGGGCGAGCTCGACGGTGGCCGCCGCGTTGCGCACCGGTTCGGTCAGGTACAGACGTGGCACGGCGACTGCCACACGGCAGAACCCCTCGCCGTACAAGGACTCGCGTCCGCTCATTCGTGGCTCCGACCCGACGCCCCCAGCCCATCCGCAGGCAGTCGAGTTCTGTCGACGGTACCGCACACCCTGCCGGTGTCCCGCACGCTGGTCGTCTATCTGCCAGGCTCTGCCATGAACGACGACGCTTTCCCACCCGGGTTCTTCGACCGGGCCGACCCCGCCGACGACGCAGCGTTCTATCTCCCCAATCGGTTCGTCACCCACATCGACAGCACGGCCATTGCCGCCGTCGGGGGCCTGTACGACGAGCTCGGACTCGACGGTGACGTGCTCGACATCATGTCGTCTTGGGTCTCGCACTTCACGCGCGCCCCCAGGAACCTCGTCGTCCTCGGCATGAACCCCGAGGAGCTCGCGGCCAATCCACAGGCGGCGTCATGGTGCGTGCGCGACCTCAACGCCGAGCCCACGTTGCCGTTCGACGACGCAAGCTTCGACGCCGTCACGTGCTGCGTCTCGGTCGACTACCTCACCCGTCCGCTCGAGGTGTTCGGGGAGGTGGCGCGCGTCCTGCGGCCCGGCGCGCCGTTCATCCTCACGTTCTCGAATCGGTGCTTCCCGACCAAGGCCATCCGTGCGTGGTTGACCACCGACGACCGCGGCCACGTCGCGATCGTGCGCAGCTATTTCGCGCGCACGCCCGGCTTCGACGCGCCGCAGGTCGACTTGCGCACCCCGGTCGGTGCACGCACCGACCCGTTGTGGGCGGTCTGGGCCCGCCGCTCCGCACCGGACGCCGACGGGTAGTTCAGGAGGGTGCCCCGGCACGGCCGGGAACTACCGGTTGCCGGGTTCGGTGGTGTGGGAGGTGATCGTGCGCCAGACCTTCTCGGCGGTGAGCGGAAGATCGATGTGGCGCACACCCAGATGGGCGAGCGCGTCGATGACTGCGTTCTGCACCGCGGGGACCGATCCCGTGGTGCCCGACTCGCCGACGCCCTTTGCGCCGAGCGGGTTCGCGGCCGTCGGCGTGACGGTGTCGGACACTTCGAAGCTCGGGAGCTCGGCCGCGCTGATGCAGCCGTAGTCGGCCAGGTTCGTCGTGAGCGGATTGCCGTCGTCGTCGAAGCGGATCTCCTCGTAGAGCGCCTGCGCCACCCCTGAGGCGATGCCGCCGTGCACCTGGCCTTCGACCAGCATGGGGTTCACGATGACGCCGCAGTCGTCGACTGCGATGAACCGATCGAGGCGGACCTCGCCGGTGTCGACATCGACCTCGACCACGGCGACGTGGGCACCGAACGGGAAGGTCGGTTGCGTCGGACCGAAGTCGTGCTCGACACGCATCGCGCCGCCGGCCTGACGGGCACACCGGCGGTCGCATGCTCGTGGGCCGACGTGGCCCGGCAG
>JBKJKR010000109.1:0-8468 GCA_046597135.1 Acidimicrobiales bacterium
CCGATGTACTCGTTCACCTGGAACACGCCGATGTTGGGGTAGAGCACCTGGGCCCGCACACCGAAGTCGTCCATGTGCCGCACGCGTTCCACGGCATCCCAGTTGCGCGAATCGGAGTCGGCGAGACGCCGAGGATGATCGGGTGGGTACTCGTGCCAGCGCGCGCCCGAGGCCAGCCCGGCGGCGTAGATCTTCTTGTCGCCGAAGTACCAGAGCTCCTCGCCCGAGTCGTCGTCCCACCGCACGTGCGGCACGAGATCGCCCCACTTGCGGGTCGACACGCGCGACGTGAACAGATCGGCCGGTTCGATCACATGGGTGTCGGCATCGATGATCGGCGTGGCGTCGATCACCTCGCGCGTCGACGCGTTCATCACGAACGCCCCGCAACCGTCGAGGCCGCGTTCGACACCAGCACGCCGGGGCTCACGTCGGGCACCTCTACCCCGTGACGCCGAATGGCCGTGCCACCCACCCAGATGTGCTCGATCCCCACGTTGCGCGAGATCAATCGATCACCGTTGCCCGGGAAGTCGTAGACCCGCTCGAAGCCCGTCTCGCTCATGGTGGCCGGGTCGAGCGCGACCATGTCGGCCGCCTTGCCCACCTCGATGGTGCCGCGGTCGGTCAGCCCCCACAGCGCCGCGGGCTGACCCGCCATGCGATGGACCGCCTCCTCAAGTGTGAGCGCACCTTCCTCACGCACCCAGTAGCGCAGCGTGTAGCTCGGGTAGCACGAGTCGCACAGCATGTCGACGTGCGCTGCTGCGTCGCGCGCGCCCAGCACCGTGCGCGGATCCTTCACCAGCTCGGTGAGCTCCTCTTTGGTGGATCGCGGGATGTTGCGGAACCGCGTCACCAGATCATCGGCCAGTGCCAGGTCCAACATCACCTCGAAGGGATGCTGCCCACGCTGTGCGCCGAGCTCCGCGAGCGGTATGCCGCGCAACGATTCGTGCACCTTCGTCTCCTCCACCGAGGTGCGCACGAAGTAGCCGTCGATGTCGCCGTCGAGGAAGTCGGTCTGATCCGCGATGGCCACCATCTCCTGGATGGCGCGCGCCCGCCACGAGGGATCGGCGAAGGCCGCCGCCATCGAGTCGTGGCCCGAGCCGAGGATCTCGGCGAAGGCCGGCACCCGACTCCACTGGTACGGGTTCTCGAGGCTCATCTGGGTGGTGATGAAGCGGGTGCTGGTCTGGGGCCAAAGGTCGCCTCCCACCGAGTGCCCACGTTCGAGCATGGCCATGGCCGAGCCGGGCCCACCGAACAGCCCGGGCAGCACGCTGCCCCACGTGATGCGCACCCCGAGGTCGCGCGAGATCTCGGCCACCTCTTCGATCTCCATGAGCGGGCCGTAGGTGATCTCGATGATGCCGCGCCCGTGCTCGGCCAGCGTCTCGGCCAGGGCGCGCACCTCGCGCACGTCGGCGAAGCGGCTGGGCACCGGCCGACCCTGCGGACCTTGGTGCGACGGCGCCTGCGACGTCGAGATGCCGATCGCGCCGGCGGCGAGCGCATCGCGCACCACGGCCCGGATGCCGTCGAGCTCGTGCTCGGTGGCGGCGCGTGAGAACGCGGCCTCCTCACCCATCACGTAGAGCCGCACCATGCTGTGGGGCACGAACGCCGCGAGGTTGATGCGCTTGGGCAACGACCGCAGCACGTCGAGGTACTCGGGGAAGGTCTCGAACGACCAATCGATGCCCTCCTGCAACGTGGCGAGCTTCATCCCCTCCACCAGCTCCAACGTCTCCATGATCAGCTGGCGGTCACCGGGGCGCGCCGGCGCGATGCCGAACCCGCAGTTGCCCTGCACCACCGTGGTCACCCCGTGCCACGAAGAGGGCGTGAGGTCGGCGTCCCAGAACACCTGCGCGTCGAAGTGGGTGTGGATGTCAACGAAGCCCGGCGTGAGCACCAAGCCCGTCAGATCGACCTCCTCGGCACCGTCGACCGAAGCACCGTCGACCGCGCCCACCTCGCCGATGCGGGTGATGAGCCCGTCGACCACTTCCACATCGGCCTGGCGCCGCGGCGCCCCGGTACCGTCGACCAGCGTGGCCCCTCGCAGAACGAGATGCATCTGAACCCCTTCCCCGCCGGCGTCCCCACGCCGTACCCGACCGACGCTAGTCCGCAAGCGCCTGCACGCTCCCGAGCGGGATGCGAGACTCACGCCCTATGAGCATCCTCGGCAACCGGGTAATCCGCAAAGAAGATCCCCACCTGCTCACCGGCGGGGGCGGCTACGTCGACAACATCAAGCTCACGAGCTCGCGCTACGTGACCTTCGTCCGATCCACGGTGCCCCACGGGCACATCCTCTCGATCGACGTGAGCGGTGCCGAATCCACGCCCGGCGTCATCGCGGTGTACACCGCCGAGACCTTGGACTTCGGCCCCATCCCGGCGCCGAACTTCTTCCCCAACATCGACCAGCGCTTCTACCGCTGGCCCCTCGCCAAGGACACGGTGCGCTTCGTGGGCGAACCGGTCGTGGCCATCCTCGCCGAGACCAAGTACGCCGGGGCCGACGCGGCCGAGCAGGTGGTCATCGACTACGACCCGCTGCCCGCCATCACCACCATCACCGAGTCGAAGGCCGGCGACGTGGTGCTCTTCCCCGACATCGGCACCAACGTCTGTGCCGAGCTGATGCTGCCCGAAATCCCCGACCTGTTCGACGGCGCCGACGTCATCGTCAAGCAGTCCATGGTGAACCGCCGCATCTCCCCCGCCCCGCTCGAGGGTCGGGCGTGCGCCGCGGACTTCGACGGCACCCGGCTCACGTACCACGCGTCCACCCAGGGCGTGTCGGCCACCAAAGGCGCGTTGTGCGCGTTGTACGGGCTGGCCCCCGAGAACGTACGGGTCGTGGCAGCCGACGTCGGCGGCGGCTTCGGCGCGAAGGGCGGCGTCAGCCACGAAGAGATGATCGTGGTCAAGCTCGCGCTGCAACACGGCGGCGTCGTGCGCTGGGCCGAGACCCGCAGCGAGAACCTCCTCGCCATGAGCCAGGGCCGCGGCCAGGAGCAGACCATCGAGATCGGCGCCACCACCGACGGCCGCATCGTCGGCATGCACATGCACATCGACCAAGAGGCCGGCGCCTACGCCGACATCGGCTCGGGCCTGCCCGGCATGACGTTCCTCATGTCGTCAGGCGTGTACGCCATCCCGAAGATCGCCTACACGTCCAAGTCGTATCTCACGAACACCACGCCGGTCGGCGCGTTCCGCGGGGCCGGTCGTCTCGAGGCGGCGTACGCAATCGAACGCACCCTCGACGTGCTCGCCGGGCGCCTCGGGCTCGACCCGGCCGAGCTGCGGCGGCGCAACTTCATCGGCGCCGACGCGTTCCCGGCCACCACGGCGGTGGGCACGGTGTACGACATCGGCAACTACGTCGAGTCGCTCGAGCGCACGTTGACCGCTGCGGGCTACGACGAGCTGCGGGCGTTGCAGGCGGCCCGTCGCGCCGAGGGCTCGCGTCGCCAGCTCGGCATCGGCATGTCGTGCTACGTCGAGATCACCGGCGCCATGCCCGGCCTCGAACCGGCCCGCGTGCAGGTCAACGACGACGGCTCGGCCACCGTGTGGACCGGCAGCACGCCGCACGGCCAGGGCCACGTCACCAGCTGGGCCATGGTGGCCAGCGACCGGCTCGGCATCCCGTTCGACCGCATCGACGTGTTGTGGGGCGACACCGACCGCGACCCCGCGGGCGGCGTCACCGGCGGTTCGCGTTCCGCGCAGGTGTGCGGCGTGGTCGTCGGCCGGGCATCCACCATGATCGTCGAAGAGGCCAAGCACGTCGCGGCCGCGCTGCTCGAGGCATCGGTCGACGACATCGTGCTCGACACCGAGCGCGGCGTGTTCCATGTGGCCGGCGCACCGTCGATCAGCCGCTCGTGGACCGACATCACCGCTCAGGCCGGCGGCCCCATGAAGGCCGAGGACGCGTGGGAGGCCTCGTCGCCCACGTACCCGTTCGGCACCAACCTCGCACTGGTCGAGGTCGATCTCGACACCGGCCAGGTCGAGCTGTTGCGCCTCATCGGCTGCGACGACGCCGGCACGATCCTGAACCCGTTGCTGTTCGAAGGTCAGCTGCACGGCGGCATGGCGTCGGGTGTCGCGCAGGCCTTGCTCGAGGAGATCATCTACAGCGCCGACGGCAACCCGCTCACCTCCAACTTCGCCGACTACGCCGCCATCAGCGCAGCCGAGCTGCCGTCGTTCGAGCTCGTGCACATGGAGACCCCCACGCCCATCAACGAGCTCGGCGCCAAGGGCATCGGCGAATCGGGCACGGTCGGTGCCACGCCGTGCGTGATCAACGCCGTGGTCGACGCGCTGTCGTACCTCGGCGTCGAACACGTCGACATGCCGGCCTCGCCCCAGCGGGTGTGGGCCGCGCTCCAGGCCCAGCAAGCGGTGGCCGTCTGAACCCGGTCACCGAACTCGCACGGTTGCCCGCACCCCGGCGCTCGCCCCGCACCCAGCTCGCCATCGTCGCGGCGCGCGCCACCAGCGCGCTGTCGAAGCGGCTCGGCCGCGGCCATGGCACGGTCATCGGCGGGCGTGTCGCGCTGCTCGTGCAACCGAAGCTGCTCGGGGATCTCGCGCGCGGGCGCGCCGTCACCGTCGTCACGGGCACCAACGGCAAGACCACCACCACGCGGCTCGTGGCCGAAGCGTTGCGAGCCGATCGCGAGGTGGCCAGCACCCGGGGCGCGAACCTGCCCACCGGTCAGGTCGAACCGGCGATGTCGCACGCCCCCGAGCTCGTGCTCGAGATCGACGAGCTGTACGTGCCGCGCATCGCGACCGAGATGCGCGCCGCGACGTTGGTGTTGTTGAACATCAGCCGCGACCAACTCGATCGCATCACCGAGATCCGCCGCATCGCCGAGGCGTGGCGCGAGCTGCTCGCAGCCGCCACCTGGCCGCTCACCGTCATCGCCAACGCCGATGACCCACTGGTGGTGTGGGCCGTCGGCGACCACCAGCCGGTGGTGTGGGTACAGGGCGGCTACTGGTGGCGCGAGGGCGCCGCGCTCTGCCCGCAGTGCGGACGCGTGCGGCCGATCGCGGCCGACGGCACCTGGAATTGCGAATGTGGCTCCACCCGCCCCGATGCCACCTGGTACGTCATCGACGGCGTGCTGCACGGCCCCGACGAGTTCGCCGCGGTGCTCGGCATGGCGCTACCCGGCCGCTCCAGCGAGGCGCAGGCCGCGGTCGCGGTCGCGGTCGCGGTCAGCCGCGGTGGTGGCGCCCACGCCGCCCTCGAGAAGGTGCGCGAGGTCGCATCGGTCAACGGGCGCTTCGGCGCAGTCGACGTGGCCGGGCGGCAGGTGCGCCTCCTCCTGGCCAAGAACCCGGCATCGTGGAACGAGGCGCTGCACCTGGTCGGTGCGCGCGACACGGCGGTCATCTTGTGCATCAACGCGCGCGGCCCCGACGGGCACGACACCTCATGGCTGTGGGACGTTCCGTTCGAACAGCTCCGCGGCCGCACCATCGTGGCGAGCGGCGATCGCCGGCTCGACCTCGCCCTGCGCCTCGAGACGGCGGGCATCGACTGCCGGGTCGCCGCCGATCCGTTGCAGGCGGCGCGCGACCTTCCCCTCGGTGAGGTCGATCTGGTGGGCACCTACACCGCGTTCCACGACGTCCTGAAGGCGCTCGACATTGCCTGGTGACCGCCTTGTCTGACGACTCCACGCTCCGCATCGTGCACGTGTACCCCACCGTGCTCGGCCTCTACGGCGACCGCGGCAACGCGCTCGTGCTCGCCGCGCGCGCCGGGTTGCGCGGCATCCAGGCCGAGATCATCTCGATCGAACCGGGCGAATCGGTGCCGGCCGAGGGCGACATCTACCTGCTCGGCGGCGGCGAGGACCTCGCCCAGACCACGGCCGCCGAACTGCTGCGGGCCGACGACACGATGCGGCGCGTCATCGAGGCCGACCGCGCCGTGCTCGCGGTGTGTGCCGGCATGCAAATCCTCGGCCACGAGTTCAACGCGGCGAACGGACTCGTTCCCGGTCTCGGTCTGCTCGACGTCACCACCCGCGCCGGCGACACCCGGGCGGTGGGCGAACTGCTCGTCACCCCCCACGACGCCGCCCTCGCGCTGCCGACCCTCACCGGCTACGAGAACCATCGGGGCCGCACCACCGTTGGTCCCGAGGCCCGGCCCCTCGGTCGCGTCGACCACGGCATCGGCAACGGTGACGGCACCGAAGGTGTGGTGCAACGCCGGGTCATCGGCACCTACCTGCATGGCCCGGCCCTCGCCCGCAACCCGGCGCTGGCCGACCTGCTGCTCGGGTGGGCCACCGGGGAAACGCCGGCGGCGCTCGCCGACCGCACGGCCACCGCGCTGCGCGACGAGCGCATTGCCGCCGTCCTGGCCCGGCCCGGCGCCTCGAGCCCGAGCGGCCCCGGCCGCGCGGCATCGGTCGCGAACACGCTGCGCCGTCTGCGCACGCGGGTCATGTCCCGCTGATCAAGACCTGAGCCCGAACGGCCTCGACCTCGGAGCATTCGCCCGGGTGACACAGCCGTCACGGCGCGGCGACCTAACCTCGCCCCGATGGCCCACCACCGCTCACGCCGGCTCCTGACAGGTGCGGTGCTGGTGCTGGCGGCCGCCGCATGCGCCGGAGATGGCGGCAACCGCGCCGAGCAGTCACCCACGTCGACGCAGGCTGTCGTCACCAGCACGGTCGTCAGCACCACCGCGGTCACCCCATCGGCGCCCAGCACGACCACAGGCCCGCCCCTGCGCTGGGTCGCCCTCGGCGACTCCTACAGCGCGGGCATCGGCGCGTCGACGCCCGAGCAGAAGGTCTCGACGATCTGTGAACGCGATCCGGTGGGCAACTACCCGGTGCTGGCCGCCGACACGCTGGCGCGCCAGGGGCGACCCGTCGAGCTCGACGTCCGCTCGTGCGACGGCGCCACGATCCGCCAGATCATCGACACACAGTCCGCGGGGGCGGCCAACGCCGACGTCATCACCCTCACCCTCGGCGGCAACGACTTCGGGTTCAGCCGGGTCCTCGCCGACTGCCTGGGCCGCGGTTGTCGCAGCTACGACCAGCCCGACGCCCGCTTTCCCGGGTTCGCCCACGAGGACGGCCGCAGCGACTGGGAGGTGCTCGAGCAGCGGGTCATGGACGCGCTCGTCGGGTTCGCGCCCCAACTCGCGCCGGGCGGCCAGGTCTTCGTGCTCACCTATCCGCTGCCGTTTCCGGCACAACCCGATGAGACGTGCATCAAGGACTCGGCGCCCATGAACGACGTGAGCCGGTACCTGGCCAACGCCGCGATCGAGCGCCTCGACGCGGCGATCCTGACGGCGGTGACCAAAGCGAACGCCGCCGCACCACGCCCGTACATCACCGTCGTCGAATGGCGTACCGGTCTCGACCGGCCCCTCCGCCCCACCACCGACGCATCAGGGGTCGACCGAATGATCCGCGACAACCCCAACGGCATCTGCTCGCCCGAGCCGATGCTGAACGGAATCGCCCGCACCGAGTTCGGCGACAGCTTCCATCCCACCGACCGCGGCTTGAGCTTCGCCGCCGACGCGCTCGCCACGGCGATCACGAAGTACGCCGCCACCCGCTGACCTCAGCGGCCGTTGCCCCAGGGCCGAGCGCAGTTCCAGACGTCCTCGATCCGGCCGATGTCGCCCGACCGTGCGGCGTCCTTGTCATCGAGCCGGCAACGCGTGTCGATGACGAGCGGACCGAAACCGACCTGCAGCGTCGGCTCGGCGCGTTGCGCCAGGTTCGGCACGTCGGGGCGCAACAACTCGACGTTCACTGCGCCAAGGGCCAGTTGTGCGACGACGATCGCGCCCAGCAGCACGCGTCGATCGCGCAACGCCTCGGCCAGCAGGATCGACAAGCAGACCGCGGCCGGGACGAGGTGCCCGAGCTTCCACGGGAAGCGGAGGAACAGCGCCTCGGACAAGACGAACCCGATGGCCGCGAAGCGGACCGTCCAACGATCGGACCACACGAGGCGAAGCCGCCACAACGCGGGGAGTGCCATGAGCACCAGCACGAAGCCGACGGGGCCCACGTACGCCACGTTCTTGGCGAACGCGCGACCGAGGTGGGACAGCGGCGTCGTGGTCGAGAAATCGTTCTGAGCGAAGGCCATCGAACCGGCGGGCGCGAGAAACGGTGGCAGGAACGAGAGCATGCCGACGATGCCCCCCACCACGAGCACGCGTAGTGCCCGATCTCGATGGGCGTTGCGACCCGTGGCGTCGGCGGCCACGATCGCGATGACGAGCAGCACGCCCGACATGCGCATGCCGACGGACAACCCGCACAGCACACCGGCCAGCACCGCGTGGTTGCGGCGCGCGGCCAGGGCGCCGCACACCAGCAGGGCTGCCGCGGCGACGAAGTCGACCGTGGACGTCGAGGCGATCT
>JBKJKR010000042.1:0-3130 GCA_046597135.1 Acidimicrobiales bacterium
CTTCACGTTTTCGTCGGAGTTGATGACCCCGAGTGCAGCGGCCATCATGTCGGCGTTGGCGCCGCCACCGATGTCGAGGAAGTTCGCAGCGGTGCCGCCGACCTGATTGACCACGTCGAGCGTGCTCATCGCCAGGCCGGCGCCATTGGCGATGACGCCGACCGAACCTTCGAGACCCACATACTGCAGGCCCTTCTCGTGGGCCGCCGTCTCGCGCTCGTCACGCACCTGCGTGGCCTCGTACTGCTCGTACTCGGGGTGGCGGAACACGGAGTTGCCGTCGAGGGTGACCTTGGCGTCGAGGGCGTGCACCCGGCCGTCGGGGGTGAGGATGAGCGGGTTGATCTCCGCGAGATCGGCATCGCCCTCGGTGTACGCGGTGTAGAGCTTGCGGAGGATGTCGACCGCACCGTCCTCGGCCGTCGGGTTCAGGTTGGCCGCCTTGACCCACGCGCGGGCCGTGGCCTCGTCGAGGCCGTCAACCGGGTCGATCCAGATCTTGGCGATCGCATCGGGGTCGGTCTCGGCGACCGCTTCGATCTCGACGCCGCCCTGCGCGGACAACATGCCGAGGTGCTTCTTGGCCGAGCGGTCGAGCGTGAAGCTCGCGTAGTACTCCTCGGCGATGTCGGAAGCGTGCTCGACCCAGATGATGTCGACGCGGTGGCCCTTGATGTCCATGCCGAGGATGTTCCCAGCGTGCAGTCGGACCTCGTCGGCGTTCTCGGCGAGCTTGATGCCGCCGGCCTTGCCGCGGCCGCCCACCTGCACCTGCGCCTTGACCACCACCGGGTACCCGGCCTTCTCGGCGATGGCGACCGCCTCGTCGACATCGGCTGTGGCGCCACCGGCGGACACCGGGATGCCGTAGGTCGCGAAGAACTGCTTGCCCTGGTATTCGTACAAGTCCACGTGTGGAGAGCCTCCCCGGCCCGTCGGTCATGATGCGGGCGTGCGCCCGGGGCGCGAAACGACGCCGGAATCGGCATCGTGCGGCACGCCCGGGCGATACTAGGCGGGTGACAAGCCGTCTTCCGCATCCGCCTCGCGCCGCCCGGGCCCGGGCCATCGCCCCTCACGGCAGCTGCTGAGCGATGCCAGTCGGTCGCGGTCCACGCCTCGGTGCGCGCAGCCTCATCGTGGTCGGCGGCACCATCCTCGCCATCGCCGTGGTGCTCGTGTTCATGGTCGTCTACCTCGCCGACAACGGCAACCAGGTGCGGCTCGGCAAGAACCAGTTCGACGACCTCAGCGCCGAGCGCACCGCCGAGCGCATCCGCAACGACGGTCCGATCCAGTTCCCCGACGTCAGCGGCGGCACTCGCGTCGTGATCCTGTCGCACGTGGGCGAGAACCCCCTCGTGAACTGGTTCGTGTTCGACGCCCGCGCCGCAGGCGCGCGGCGCGAGTGCGTGGTTGATTGGATCCCCGAACGGCAGCTGTTCGTCGACCGCTGCGACACGACGCGCACCTTCCCCCTCGACGGCAAAGGCCTGCGCCAGTACGCGGTGCGCGTCGACCAGGACTTGCGCCTCGTGATCGACTTCAACGTCGACCCGCTCACCACCACCACGGTCGTCGTCACCACCACCACGGCCGCGAAGAAGTAGGCCGTCCACACGTAGCAAGCCCAACCGACAGGGAGAGCAATCATGGAGTTCCAGTTCGACGATGTCGATGGGATGAACGCGGCCGCATCCGACGAGTACGGCGCGTGGGGCCCCGAGATCGAGGTCACCCAGGAGATGATCAACGGCTTCGCCGAGCTCACCGGCGACCGTCAGTGGATCCACATCGACGTCGAGCGGGCCAAGAAGGAATCGCCGTTCGGCGGCCCGATCGCCCACGGGTTCCTCACGCTCGCACTGGTCCCCAAGCTCAACCCGGGCACGCTCAAGATCGTCGGCCACGGCAACGCCACCAACTTCGGCGCGGGCGGCCTGCGCTTCCTGGCACCGGTCCCGGCCGGCGCGAAGATCCACGGCAAGTCGCGCCTCGTCAGTGCCGAGGCCCGCAAGAACGGCACGCTCGTCACCACCGAGCTCGCCGTGCACGTGGTGGGCAACGAGAAGCCGTCGCTGTCCTACAACATGCAGATCCTTTACATGCCACGCAGGGGTTGAGCATGGCCCGGCCGCTCGCGTGGTCGAGTAGCGGGGCGTCGCGATGACGCCGGCGCCGGGGCCGCTCGGTGCGCTGAGTGACGAGTCCACCAGCGAGGCCCACCTCCTCACCGGGCGAGATTCGCGCACCCAGGAGCTCCTCCGGGTGGCGCGCATCTCGCGCGAGTTCATCCGTGGGTTCCGCGCGCTGCACTTCGCGCCGCCGTGCGTCACGTTCTTCGGCTCAGCGCGCTTCGGCGAATCGACGCCCCACTACGCGGCGGCGCGCGAGCTCGCGGCCGAGGTGGCCAAGCTCGGCTTCGCGGTCATGACGGGCGGTGGGCCGGGGCTCATGGAGGCGTCGAACCGCGGGGCGAAGGACGTCGGCGGTACCTCGTTCGGCGCGACCATCGACATCGGGCGCGAGCCGGGCAACCCCTACGTCGACAAGCGCATCCCGTTCCACTACTTCTTCGCCCGCAAGGTCGTGCTGGTCAAGTACTCGTACGGGTTCGTGCACCTGCCGGGCGGTTTCGGCACGCTCGACGAGATGTTCGAGGCGCTCACGCTGATGCAGACCGACCGGCTCGGCGAGTTCCCGGTGATCCTGTACGGCACCAAGTACTGGGGCGGCATGGTCGATTGGATCAGCACCACCCTGTTGTCGCACGGAGCGATCATCCAGGCCGACGTCGACCGCTTCATTCTCACCGACGACCCGGCTGAAGTCGTCGCCGCCCTGGCGCCGATCGCGCACAGGCTCAGCCTCAAGAGCCCCGACGTGTCGCGCACGACCCCGACCACCCGTGTCGAGCGGGCACGGCGCGCCGGCGATCTCTGACCGACGCGACACTGCTCAACGCCGTTCCACGCGCTTCGGTGGGTGACCGGCCTTGGCCGATTCGATCACCAGATGATCGCCGGCCGGCAGCAGGAACGTGATCTCGACGATGTCGGCCCGGAAGAGGTGGAACGGCCCGGGCGGCAGCGTCATCTCGTTCGCCTCCTCGAACATCTTGCGGAACGGC
>JBKJKR010000044.1:0-6084 GCA_046597135.1 Acidimicrobiales bacterium
GTGTGCGTGCGCGGTCGCGGCGATCAGTAGGTCCATCACGCGCGAGCGAGGTTGACGCCCGGCGAGGGCGACCAAAGCGGCGAATTGCCCGTAGCTCGCCGCCACTTCGTCGTCCACCGGGAGTGCATCAAACGTCCGTTGAAGTTCAGCGAGCCGTCGCAGACGCTCGGCCCGGATCGCGGCGTCGGAGGTGACAAGCACACCAAAGTGCAACGCAGCGATCGAAATGACGCTGATTGCCAATTCGCCATCCAGTACGGGCACGTCGGTGCCGAGCAACACACTGGTGTCAAGAACTGCCTTCGTCACTTCGCTCCCACGGGTTCGTCAGGGACTGATCGATCAGATGACGATCACGATCCCAGTCGGGATCGGGCCGCCCGGCGAACACGCTTGCAACGTCGTCCCAGCGCTGCCATCGCCGCGGAGCCGCTGGCACCAGACGAGCCGCAAGACGCCCAGCGACGGTGATCTGGATCTCCTCGCCCTGCTCGACTCGCCGCACGAGATCGGACGCATCCTGCCGAAGTTCCCGAAGTCCCACGATGATCATGTCGCAATGGTAGCACAAGTGCTACCATTGCGAACGGCTCGGAGGCTTCCCCCTCGCATCGTCGCGCGATACGACGCGCTGCATTGCACTCGATTTCATCCGCTCCGACGCGGGCCGAATCGCCACACATCCGATAGCGACACCCAGTGTTCGCGTTCGGTTCACCTCGATTTCACTTTCGTGTCGGTTCTCGGACACCTGTCGTTCATAGCCTGGCCACATGTCGACTCCCCCGTCGTCGGCCGCTCCCCGCGGCTCACGCACGTCCCGGCTGCGCACGCTCTCGGTCGTGGCAATCGTGCTGGTGGGACTCCTCGGACTCGCGGGTTGCGGCGACGACGCCGGTTCCGGAACCGACACCCTCGGCGGGCGACTGAACGGCTCGGGGGCCACGTTCCCGAAGACCTTCTACGAGGTCGCTATCTACGAGTTCCTGAAGCAGCACAAGGCGACCACCATCACCTACAGCGGCGGTGGTTCGGGCAAGGGCCGCACCGACCTGCAGGAGGACGTGGTCGACTGGGCCGGCTCCGACGGACCCGTCAAGGACGCCGACCGGTCCAAGTACAAGGGCGGTGACTTCCTCTACTTCCCCACCGTCATCGCGCCCATCACCGTGGCGTACAAACTGTCGGGGGTGAGCGAGCTCAACCTCTCGCCGGCCACCATCGCCAAGATCTTCCAGCGCGACATCCGCACGTGGAACGACCCGGCCATCGTCGCCGAGAACCCCAAGGTCGCCGACAAGCTCAAGGGCGACATCACCGTGGCCCACCGCTCCGACGGGTCGGGCACCACGGAGAACTTCACCAAGTTCCTCGAGAAGGCCGTCTGCACGAACGCCGGTGGCACCTGGCGGCTGAAGAGCGGTTCCACCGTCGATTGGCCGGCCGACACCCAGGCCGGCAACGGCAACGCCGGGGTGAGCCAAATCGTGCAGGACACCAAAGGCGCGATCGGCTACGTCGACTACTCCGACGCCGTTGCGACCGACATGAAGTTCGCCTCGGTCGCCAACAAGACCGGGGCCTACATCGCCCCCACCCTGGCTGCTGCGTCCGCCGCAGCCGAGGGGGCAACGATCAACGACGACCTCAGCTACGACCCGCTGTGGGCCGACGGCGCGACCGCGTATCCCATCACGGCACCGACGTGGATCCTCGTGTACGTCAAGCAGGACACCGTGACCCAAGCCGAGACGCTGCGCGAGTTCCTGCGCTTCATGCTCACCGACGCACAGGGGCTCGCCGACAGCGTCGACTACGCGAAGATCCCCGCGTCACTCGCGACCCGGGCGATCACCCAACTCGATCGGATCACCGCCGCATGACCGCGCCGACCACACCCGCCGATCCGCTGGCCCAGTTCACCAGGCGCAGCGCACGCGCCGACGCCGTGTTCCGCTACGCCACCCTCGCGGCAGGCCTGGTCGTACTCGTCGTGCTCGGCGCGATCGCGGTCACGACCGTGCGCCGTGCGCTTCCGGCCTTCGACCTCATGGGCCTGGACTTCCTCACGTCGAGCCGTTGGGCTCCGAACGAGAACATCTTCGGCGCGAAGGCGTTCCTCTTCGGATCCGTCGTCGCGTCGACGATCGCGCTGCTCCTCGCCGTACCGGTCAGCATCGGCATCGCACTCTTCACCACGCAGGTGGTTCCCGCTCGTTGGCGCCGGCCGATCATCTACACCGTCGATCTGCTCGCCGTGATCCCCTCGGTGGTGTTCGGCCTGTGGGGCATCCTCGTCTTCGCCAAGCTGATGCCGGGCTTCTACGACAAGATCGCGTCCTTGGCAGAACCGTTCCCCGGCCTGCGCAGCTTGTTCGGTCCGGGGTCCGGCCGCAGCTACATGACCGCCGGCATCATCCTCGCGGTGATGATCACGCCCATCATCACGTCGCTCGCCCGCGAGGTCATCGACACCTGTCCGCCGAGCGATCGCGAAGGGGCTTACGCGCTCGGCGCGACCCGGTGGGAGATGATCCGCGGCGTCGTACTCCCCCACTCCAAAGGCGGCCTCGTCGGTGCCGTGATGCTCGGCCTCGGCCGGGCCATGGGCGAGACCATCGCCGTCGCCTTGGTGATCGGTTCGGCCAACAACATCTCGGCCAACCTGTTCGCGTCGGGCGACGCGCTCCCCGCCCGCATCGCCAACGAATGGGGCGAAGCCGAAGGCGATTGGCGCGCCGCGCTCATCGGCCTCGCGGTCACGCTCTTCGCCGTGACCATCCTCGTCAACCTCGTGGCCGCGTTCATCGTGAACCGCTCGACCGCCAAGAGCCAAGGGGCTCGCTGATGCTGACCGCAGCCGATCTCGCCCCGCGTCGCTCACGCCGCACGGTCACGAACACCGCGATGACCGTGCTCATGGCGTTGTCGGTCGTGGCGATCCTCGTGCCACTCGTCGCGGTGCTCTACACGGTGGTGTCGAAGGGCGCTTCGCAGCTCAGCATCGACTTCCTCACCAAGGACATCCCGATCGTCACGCGCCAGAAGGGCCCGGGCATCGGCCCGGCGATAGTCGGCACGCTGCTCATCACCACCCTTGCCGCATTGATGGCCGTACCGGTGGGCATCCTCGCCGCGATCTACCTCAACGAGTACAGCGCGGGTAGCCGCTTCGGCAAGCTCGTGCGGTTCATGGCCACCGTCATGACCGGCGTGCCGTCGGTGGTGATGGGTCTGTTCGTCTACGTGCTCTACACGTTGCGCTTCAAGCAGAACGCGTTCGGCGGTTCGCTCGCGCTGGCCTTCTTGATGTTGCCGATCATCATCCGCTCCACCGAAGAGATGTTGAAGCTCGTACCCAACAATCTGCGCGAAGCATCGGCTGCGCTCGGCGCGCGCAAGAGTCGCACCATCCTCACCGTCTCGCTTCCCGCGGCGCTCCCGGGTGTCGTGTCGGGGTGCCTGCTGGCCATCGCTCGGGCCGCCGGGGAAACAGCACCGATCCTGTTCGTGGTGGGCGCCACCAACACGGTGAACACCAACATGTTCAACGGCGTCAACACGGCGCTGTCCGCCCAGATCTTCACCAACGCCCAGCAACCGTTCGTCGGCGCGCAGGCGCGTGCATGGGGTGCCGCCTTCACGCTGCTCAGCCTGGCGTTCGTCGTGACCCTCACTGCCCGGCTGATCACCGCCCGGTTCGCGCTGAAGCGCTAGGAGCCATCGTGACCAAGACCATGACCTACGGACCTGTTGCCACCAGAGGAGCCGTCGTGCGAACCGAACGTGCTGAAGCCGATACGAACACCGCCGGCAACGACCGCAACGCGGTGTTCACCGCGACCGATCTCAACGCCTATTACGGCAAGTTCCGGGCCGTGCGCGACGTCAACCTCGACATCAACGCGAACGAGATCACCGCGTTCATCGGCCCCTCGGGTTGCGGCAAGACCACCGTCCTGCGCTGCTTCAACCGAATGAACGACCTCATCCCCGGCGCCCGCGTCGAAGGCAAGCTCACCTACCAGGGCGTCGACCTCTACGACCCCCAGGTCTCCGCAGTCGAAGTGCGCCGCCGCATCGGCATGGTGTTCCAAAAACCCAACCCGTTCCCCAAGAGCATCTACGACAACGTCGCCTACGGCCCCCGCATCAGCGGCACCAAGAAGAAGAGCGATCTCGACGACATCGTCGAACGCTCACTGCGCGGCGCCGCACTCTGGGACGAAGTCAAAGACCGCCTCAAAGCCTCCGCACTCGGCATCTCCGGCGGGCAACAACAACGCCTCTGCATCGCCCGCACCATCGCCACCGAACCCGAAGTCATCCTCATGGACGAACCCTGCAGCGCGCTCGACCCCATCGCCACCGCCCGCGTCGAAGACCTCATGCAAGAGCTCAAGTCCCGCTTCACGATCCTCATCGTGACCCACAACATGCAACAAGCCGCCCGCGTCAGCGACCGCACCGCGTTCTTCAGCGTCGAGATCAACCCCGAAAGCGACACCCGCACCGGTGTACTCGTCGAGTACGACCGCACCGACAAGATGTTCTCCAACCCCGCCGACGAACGCACCGAAAACTACGTCACCGGCCGCTTCGGCTGACACTTCGCGGTACGAAAGGGGCAGGCTTTGCCGCCCCTCGTGCTCCCCTTCCAAGAACCCACTTTCCGGCCCAAGAAAAACGAGGGCGATTCGATGTCCGACGACTCACGCAAGCAATTTCACACAGACCTGGCGCAGGTGAAGAGCGAGATCGTGCATCTCGGGGCGTTGGCGATCGAGACGATCCCGCGGGCGACGGCGGCATTGTTGAACGGGGATCTCAAGGCCGCGCAGTCGCTGATCGATGACGACGACATCATCGACGTCAAATCGCTCGAGATCGAAGAAGAGTGCATGCGCCTCTTCGCCCTCCAGCAGCCGATGGCGCGCGACCTCCGTTCGCTGATGACCGCGATCAAGTTGAACTGGGACATCGAGCGCTCCGCTGACCTCTCGGTCAACATCGGCAAAGCCGTGCGCCGCATCTACGGCGTCGAGTTGCCGGCGGGTGTGCGGGGTGTGGTCGAGCAGATGAGCGAAGAGGCGTACCGGCTCACCCGGCTCGCCATCGACGCGTACATGGATCTCGACGTCTCGATCGCCGCGGCGCTCGACGACATGGATGACCGGCTCGATTCGCTGCAGGTCGATCTCATGCGCACGATCTTCGACGCGCATGAAACGCACGGTCTCGCGTTGCAGCCCGCGGTGCAGTTGGCGCTCATCGGCCGGTACTACGAACGGATCGGCGACCACGCCGTGAACATCGGTGAACGGACGCAGTACCTCGTCACCGGCTGGTTGCCCGAACACACCGGCGCCGCACGAGCCAACGCACGCGCTCGAGGAGCAGCCGACGCCGGTACCGACGGGGCACAATGGAGCTGATCCTCGTCGCCATCGCAGCCTCAGCTGCGGTGTTGGCATTTGCCTCCGTGATCGCCCGGACCCGGGCGAAGCGCCGGCTGATCTCGCTCGCTTTGGCGCTCGGCGAACGTCCGACATCGGCGGCCTCGGTGGGCGACCTGCTGTCACTCGTCGAACGATCGGCGGTGCGCATCCGTCGCCACGATGCCGAGGTCGCCCGCCAGCAGCAACGGTTCGCACTCGCCCTCAGCGCGATGACCCAGGGCGCGGTGCTCTGCGACGAGCACGGCACGACGGTCATGCACAACGCCTTCGCCCGCACCTTCATCGAGGCGCGCCACGGCGATGCCATCGTGCGCGCCGCGATCGACGACATGCTCGGCCGGGCGTGTCGCGGCGAGCACGACCAGCGGGAGGTCGAGCTGTTCGGTCCTCCCCAACGACTCCTGTTCGTGACCGCACAGCCGCTCATGGACGGCGACGAGAGCCTCGGTGCCATCGCCACGGTCGACGACATCACCGATCAGCAGCGCATCGACTCCATCCGCCGCGACTTCGTGGCCAACATCAGCCATGAGCTCCGCACCCCCATCGGGGCAGTGGCGCTGCTCGCCGAGACCCTCGTCGACGAGGCCGACCCGATCGTCGTGCGCCGGCTCAGCACCCGGTT
>JBKJKR010000481.1:0-2704 GCA_046597135.1 Acidimicrobiales bacterium
CAGCTCGCGACGCTCGACGAACGCCCGGCACTGGGCGCCACTGGCGACGACGACGCACCGCTGGTGACCATCGACGTCCGCTACGACGGGGAAGACCTCGCAGCCGTCGCGACGACCTGCGCCATGACGATCGACGAGGTCGTCCGTCGTCATCAGGCACCCGTCTATCGAAGTGCGTTCTGCGGATTCGCGCCTGGTTTCGCCTACCTCACCGGCCTCGACCCGCAGCTGACGGTGCCCCGCCTCGACGCACCCCGGCCGCGGGTGCGCGCCGGCTCGGTGGGCATCGCCGGCGAGTTCACCGGCGTGTACCCGAACGACATGCCCGGCGGATGGCGCATCCTCGGCCACACCGACGCCGTGCTCTGGGACCTCACTCGCGCGCCGGCCGCGCTGCTGGCGCCCGGCAGGGCCGTCCGCTTCCGCTCCGTCGACGCCGCGGCCCGCTGATGCCCGGCGCGACTACCGTCTCGACCATGGAACGATTCACGCTGCTCGAGCCGACCGGCGCACACGACCTGACCGCCACCATCGACGCGGGGCGCGTGCTGCTCACGCCGGCCGACGTCGCCGATTCGCTCGGCTGGGTCCGCAAACCCGAGGGATTGTGCCGCGACGACGAGTGCCTCCTCGTGGCGCCGTCGAGTGGCCTCGATGTCGACGGTTTGCTCGACCTCGCCGAGCTGGCCACGCTGCTGCGGCGCCCGCTCGCCCTCGACATCGACGAGCATGCCGCCTTCCTCGGCGAGAGTGCCGCCGCGCGTTCCCAGGCGTTGTCGACACTCGAGGCACCCGACTTCACGCTGCCCGACCTCGACGGTGCGATGCACTCGCTGTCGGATCACCGGGGCAAGAAGGTGTTCCTCGTCGCATGGGCCAGTTGGTGAGGTTGCCGTGAAGATCTGCCGGTCTGGCAGGCACTGTACGAAGAGCTCGCTCCGCTGGGGTTCACGGTGATCACCGTCGCGATCGATCGCGATCCCGAGGAGGCACGTCCGTTCATCGAGCGCGCCGCACCCGGCCATCCGTCGCTCGTCGACACCACGTGGCTCCTTGCCGATCTCTACAACATCGAGCAGGTACCGACCGTGTTGTGGATCGACGAGACCGGGCGTCTCGTGCGCCCCAAGGACGTCACGTTCGGCACCAACGACTTCATCCAGTACACCGGCATCGACGCGGCCGTGCACCGACAGAAGCTCGTGGAATGGGTGCGCGAGGGCAAGCACCTCGAACCCGAGCGTGTGCTCGCCAACATGGAACTACCCACCGACGACGACCAGTTGGCGCGTGCCGAATTCGGGCTCGGTCGCCACCTCGCAGCCATCGGCGCCGACGACGCAGCCGCCGTGCACTTCGATCGTGCCGGCGAGCTCGCACCCGCCCAGTTCACGATCCGCCGGGGCTCGATGCGCATGCGCGACAAGGACCCCATGGGCGAAGAGTTCATCACCATGATGGTCGACTGGACCACCGCCGGGAACCCGCTCAACAAACCACTTGCGGAGTGATTCACATGGATGTCGTGCACTGGCACCGCGCCTTCAACTGGGACGAGGCCGGCCCGGGTGTGCTGCCGAGCGGTGCCGAGGCGCACCTCTACCGCATCGGTCCCGACGACGCCGACGAGACCGCGCCCTTGGTGGTGAACATGACCTTCCCACCCGGATGGACCACCGCCGCGCACACCCACACCGACGACTACACCGAGATCATCCTCTCGGGTGAGATGACCGTGGGCCGCATCACCTACGGGCCCGGAGACGTACGCGTCGCGCACGGCGGCACCGGGTACGGACCGCTCGCCGCGGGCCCCGATGGATGCAGCGCGATCCTGATCTTCAAAAGTGGTGACGGCCTGGCCAAGCCGTTGCGCGCGTCCGAGCCGGCCTGAGGACCTCCGATGCGATCCATGCGAGCAGCTGTGGTCGAAAGCGTTCCGGGTCACGCGACCATCAGCACCGTCGACATCGGTGAACCGGGCATCGGTGAGGTCCTCCTGCGCACCGCGGCGACCGGCGTGTGCCACAGCGACCTGCACGCGCTGCACGGCGGCGGCATGGTGTTCCCCACGCCGTTCGTGCTCGGCCACGAGCCTGCAGGCGTCGTCGACGCGGTCGGCCCCGGCGTGCGCCACCTCAAGCCCGGCGACCACGTGGTGGCGTGCCTGTCGGCGTTCTGCGGCCACTGCGAGCGCTGCGTCACCGGGCGTTCGTTCCAGTGCTTCACCGACGAGTTCGCCCGTGCCGCCGACGAGCCGTCGCGCCTGTCGCGCGGTGGTGATGTGGTGCATCAGCACATCGGCCTCGCCGGCTTCGCGGAGTTCATGCTCGTCGGCCAGAACAACCTCGTGAAGATCCGTGCCGACATGCCGCTCGACCGGGCCTGCCTGCTCGGCTGTGGCGTGCTCACCGGCGTCGGTGCTGCGCTCAACACCGCACAGGTGCAACCCGGGTCGACGGTGGCCGTGATCGGCGCGGGTGGCGTGGGCCTGTCGGTCATCCAAGGTGCCCGCCTGGCCAACGCCGGCATGATCGTGGCCGTCGACCTCGACGATGAGAAGCTCGCGCTCGCCACCGATCTCGGCGCGACGCACACCGTGAACGCGGCGAACGAGGACGCGGTGGCGCGTGTCGTGGCGCTCACCAATGGCGGGGCGAACTACGTGTTCGAGGCCATCGGCAACGCCACCACCGTGCAGCAC
>JBKJKR010000523.1:0-2759 GCA_046597135.1 Acidimicrobiales bacterium
CTCTTGCGCGTAGCCCACGAAGGTAACGGTAACTCGGTCTGCAGCGGCACGGGGTTCTCGGACAGCGAGACGAACATCGAGCCGGGTTTGAGGATGGTGGCGCGCTGGCGCTGCACCACCGGGAGGAACCCGTACTCGTCGCGGCGGGCCTCGGCGGTGTCGAGCCGGCCGACCACGCGCACCGAAGAGTTGGCCACGATGCGCCGCTCGACCTCGCTGGCCGTCTGCTGCGCGCCGATGAGGATGATGCCGAGCGAACGACCACGCTCGGCGATGTCGAGCAGGATCTCCTTGATGGGGCTCGAGCCGTCGCGTGGTGCGTACTTGTTGAGCTCGTCGAGCACCACGAGCTGCAGTGGCCGCGAGACGCCGGAACGCTCTTTGCGCTCGAAGGCCTGGCGCAGCACCACGCCGACCACGAATCGCTTCGCCCGATCGTGCAGGTTGTGGATGTCGACGACGGTCACCTGATGCGAGTCGAAGTCGACGGCGTTCGACGCCGCGCTGTTCGACGGGCGCGATCGCACGAGCGCCTCGATCGAACGGATGGCTGCGTGCAACCGACGGATGAAGGCGTTGATGGTGCCCGCGCCGATGGCCCGACCACCCCAGAACGTGTTCGGGTCGTCGGGATCGAGGTGGAGCTCGATGACCTCGACCAGGTCACGGAACGACGACAAGCGACGACCGTCGATGGTGACCGAGCCGTCCTCGCGGGCGATGGCGTTCACGGTGAGCTGTGCGGCGACGTTGTGCACGACGATGGTGTACTGCTGGCGATCGTCCTCGGCGTCGGCGAACAGGAACGGCAGCAGCTGGTCGCGGCAGAACTCGGCCAGGGTCCAGTAGAAGGGCGAGACCCCGCGGTCGCGCTGGGACACCTGGGGGCGAGCGTTCGCATCGCCGGCGATGGGTGGCGCATAGACACCGAGGTCGCGAAAGGGCGTGGCAGGCAGGCCCATCTGCGCGTACTTGGCCCGCTGCGTGGGGTCGAGCGCGGTGTTGGCGTGATCGAGGAACAGGAGGTCCTCGCCCTTGACGTTGAAGATCAGCGCCTTGGTGTTGATGGCCTCGGCGCCGAGCACGCGTGAGTTGAACAGGCTGTAGAGCAAGAAGGTCGCGTAGCTCGTCTTGGTGGCCACGCCCGAGATGCCCGAGATGTTGATGTGCGCGCCACGCGACCCGTCGATGAAGTCGAGGTTGAGGAACACCGGCTCGCCGTCGCGGGTCATGCCGGCCGGCAGGCGGTTCTGCATCTGGTCGTAGAACAGGGCGTGCTCGCGGGCCTCGCCCGAGGCCCGGTACACCGGCGTTCCCGGCAGCGGGGGCACGAAGATCTCGGGCTCGAAGCGCGTGGGCGTGACCTGTGCGGCTTCGCTGACCTCGCCTGGCAGCACGCCGTCGGCGATGAGGAAGACGTCGCTGTCGAATCGGGCGCCCTCGTGGCGGGCCCGCACGTTCGCGACGATGCCGGAGACGCGCACCAGCTCACCGGTGGGCAACAGCCGGTCGAGCACCACGACGTCGTCGAGCTGCACCGATTGGCCCGGCGCCACTGCCGTCCAGAACTCGAGCGGTGTGGCGTCGTCGGTGCCGAGCACGCGCCCGATGGGTTCGGCTTCGGGGTCGATGGGGTCGAGGGCGAGAGCCACGAGCGGCGATGCTACAAGCCACGGTGACGCCCCCGAACGAGGTGCACCGGTGCGCCGATCGTCACCCCTGGTGGCCACCAACTACTTTCGTCGACCAACCATGTGGTGACGTAGGCTCCCCCGCATGCAAACCGAAGCGCGGGTCTCGGGAAGCGGGCTCAAGCCGCGCGAGATCCACATCTTGATGATCGCGGTGATGACGGGGATGTTCCTCGCCGCCATCGACGGGACCATCGTCAGCACCGCCACGCCCACCATCGTGGGCGAGCTCGGCAACCAGAGCCAGGCACCGTGGATCACCGTCGGCTACCTGATGACCCAGTGCATCGCCACGCCCATCGTGGGCAAGCTCAGCGACCTGTTCGGCCGCAAGCAGACCTTCCAGGCCACCATCGTCGTCTTCCTCGCCGCCTCGGTGCTGGCCGCCGCCGCGCAGAACATGCCGCAGCTCGTGATGTTCCGGGCGCTGCAGGGCATCGGAGCCGGTGGCCTGCTCTCGCTGCCCATGGCCATCGTGGGCGACATCCTGCCGCCCGCCGAACGCGCCAAGTACCAGGGCTACATCGCCGCGTCGTTCGCGTTCGCGACCCTGCTCGGGCCGCTCGCCGGTGGCTTCTTCGTGGACCACTTCAGCTGGCGTTGGGTCTTCTTCATCAACCTGCCCATCGGCATGCTGTCCATGCTCCTCGTGCACAAGAAGCTGCACATCACCCGCCTGCCCACCCGGCGCAGCATCGACTTCGCCGGCGCGTTCGCGCTGTCGGCCGCCATCTCGCCGGTCGTGCTCGCGCTCCTGTGGTCGGGCGAGACGCACGGGTGGGACTCCTGGCAGACCCTCGGGTTGTTCGGCGTCGGCGTGCTTGCCACGTTCGTGTTCGTGCGCATCGAGTTGCGGGCCGAGGAACCCATCCTGCCGATGTCGTTGTTCTCCGATCGGGTCCTGCGCACCAGCCTCATCGGTGGCTTCGTCATCGGCATAGCCATGTACAGCGTGGCCAGCTGGACGACGCTGTTCCTGCAGGTCGTCTCGAACACGTCTGCCACCGTGTCAGGTCTGCTCACCGCACCGAACGCGTTCGGCATCACGATCGCCTCGATCGTGTCAGG
>JBKJKR010000035.1:0-6067 GCA_046597135.1 Acidimicrobiales bacterium
CGCGCACGTCGTCGAGTGATTGCGCGGCCAGCGCGAGGCGGGCTGGGGTGTCGGTGAGGACCACGCGGTCGACCGGGGCGATGAGCGACTTCTTGGCCTCGGTCTTGGCCTTGCGGATCTCGCTGAGCACGGCAGCAGCGACGTCGCTGACCGCAGGGTCGACCCCTGCAGCGACGGCGCGCAGCGCGGCGGCATCGGGCCACGGGTTCGCGTGCACCGAGTCGTCGTGCCACCACGACCACACCTCTTCGGTGACGAACGGCAGCAATGGCGCGAACAGGCGCAGGAGCGTGGACAGCGCGAGGCGCAGCGCATGTTGCGCCGAGCGGGCCGCGTCGTCACCGGCCTCGCCGTAGGCCCGCGCCTTGACGAGCTCGACGTGGTTGTCGGTAAAGGTCCAGAAGAACGTCTCGGTGCGTTCGAGCGCACGGGCGTAGTCGTAGGAGTCGAAGGCCTTCGTGGCGTCGTCGACCAGCTCGGCCAGCCGCGCGAGGAACGCTCGATCGGAGGCGGCGGTGATCGCGTCGACGTCGATCGCGGTGTCGTCACCGAAGCCCAGCACGAACTTCGACGCGTTGAGCAGCTTGATCGACAGCCGCCGGCCGATCTTCATCTGCGACTCGTCGAACGCGGTGTCGGTGCCCGGCCGGCCGCTGGCCGCCCAGTAGCGCACGGCATCGCTGCCGTACTGCTCGAGGAGGTGCATCGGCGTGACGACGTTGCCCTTGGACTTCGACATCTTCTTGCGGTCGGGGTCGAGGATCCAACCTGACAGCGCGGCGTTCTTCCACGGGATGTCGTCGTGCTCGAAGTGCGCGCGCACCACGGTGGAGAACAGCCACGTGCGGATGATGTCGTGGCCCTGGGGGCGCATGTTCATGGGGAACGTGCGCGCGAACAGATCGGGATCGTCGATCCAGTGGCACGCGATCTGCGGGGTGAGCGACGACGTGGCCCACGTGTCCATGATGTCAGGGTCGCCCATGAAGCCGTTGGGCTGACCACGCTGCGCATCGGTGTACCCGGCCGGCACGTGGCTCGCGGGGTCGATGGGCAGCGACTCGGCGTCGGGCACGATGGGGGAGTCGTACACCGGGTCGCCCTCGGCGTCGAGCGGGTACCACACGGGCAACGGCACACCGAAGAAGCGTTGACGGCTGATGAGCCAGTCGCCGTTGAGGCCACCGACCCAGCTCTCGTAGCGGCCCCGCATGTAGGAGGGCACCCAGCTGAGCTGTTGGCCCCGCGCCAGCAACGCCTCGCGCAGCGGGGTGTCGCGGCCACCGTTGCGGATGTACCACTGGCGCGTGGTGACGATCTCGAGGGGCTTGTCGCCCTTCTCGTAGAACTTCACCGGGTGGGTGATGGGGCGAGGGTCGCCGAGCAGCTCGCCCGAGGCGCGGAGCAGCTCGACCATGACCTTCTGCGCCGAGACCACGGTCTTGCCCACGATTTGTGCGTACGCGTCGAGCGCGCCGGCCGACTCGATGCCGAACGGTGCGTCGGCGAGGATGCGGCCGTCGCGGCCGACGATGGCCCGCACGGGCAGTGCGAGCTCGCGCCACCAGATCACGTCGGTGAGATCGCCGAACGTGCAGATCATGGCCACGCCCGTGCCCTTTTCGGGGTCGGCGAGCTCGTGGGCCCGGATGGTCACCTCGACGTCGAACAACGGTGTGCGCACCGTGGTGCCGAACAACGGCTTGTAGCGGGGGTCGTCGGGATGAGCGACCAGCGCGACGCATGCGGCCAGCAGTTCGGGGCGGGTGGTGTCGATGGTGATGTCGCCGCCGCCGTCGGTGCGGTGGAACGCGAGCGTGTGATACGCCCCGGGCCGCTCGCGATCCTCGAGCTCCGCCTGGGCGACGGCAGTGCGGAACGTGACGTCCCACAGCGACGGTGCTTCGCTCTGGTACGCCTCGCCTCGGGCCAGGTTGTTCAGGAACGCCTGCTGCGACGTTCGCTGGCAGTGGTCGTCGATGGTGGCGTAGGTCATGCGCCAGTCGACCGACAGGCCGAGGCGGCGGAACAGGTCCTCGAACGCCTTCTCGTCATCGACGGTGAGGCGATGGCACAACGCGATGAAGTTGCGGCGGCTGATCGACACCGGCTTGTCGGCATCGGGTTTGGCCGGTGGCTCGAAGGCGGGGTCGTAGGGCACCGTGGGGTCGCAGCGCACCCCGAAGTAGTTCTGCACCCGACGTTCGGTGGGGAGGCCGTTGTCGTCCCAGCCCATGGGGTAGAACACCGACCGGCCACGCATGCGCTGGTATCGGGCGATGGTGTCGGTGTGGGTGTAGCTGAACACGTGGCCGACGTGGAGCGACCCCGACACGGTGGGCGGCGGTGTGTCGATCGAGAACACCGCGTCGCGAGCGGCGGATCGGTCGAAGCGGTAGACGCCCGAGCCCTCCCAGACGGTGTCCCACTTCTGCTCGATGCCCTCGAGGGCCGGCTTCGGTGGGACGGTGGGAGCTTTGCTGGGCGTGGTCATCGCATCCGACGCTACCTGCCGGGACCGGCGAACGACGATGCCGCAGCGCCGTCTGAGGTGGCCGGTTCCGCCGGTGTTCAGACGGTTCCGGAACCGACGTCGATGCCTACGACCACCCGGTCGTGACCTCGCGCCCGGGCGTCGAACAGCGCATCGGTGGCCGACAGGAGAACCCGTTCGGCGGTGGTGTCCGACCCCGCCTCGACGACGCCGAAGCTCACGGTGAACGGTGCCAGGCCGTGTTGGCCGACGGTGCGGGGGTGTCGTAGTCGGCGGCTGAGCTGTGCTGCTTGGGATGCGCGGCGGCTTCGTGGCCGAACGCGCGCACGGTGGCCACGTTCGCGGCGGTGGCGCGGGTGATGGCCTCGTAGGTCTCGATGAGCGCCGCCGATGGTGTGGCGCCGACGGGGCCCATGGCGTAGAGCACGCCGACGATGCGGCCCATGGCGAGCAACGGCACGCAGATCGCCGAGCAGTGCTCGACGAGGCGTGAGGCGAGGTGGGGGCAGACGTCGGCGACGTCGGTGGTGGGGTATACGAGGGTGGTGCCTTCGCGGGCCGCGACCGAATCCCAGGGCGAGGAGACATCCGAGGCCCCGGGGGGAGTGACCCCCGTGGCGAACGCGAGGGTCATGAACGGCTCGCGTGCGTCGACGAGGTGCAGTTCGAAGGGGCGGTGCGCGTCGAGAGATCGCAGCGCGGCGCGCACGAGACCGATCACTTCGCCCTCGGACTCGGCGTGCTCGAGGTCGTGTGCCAGTTGGCGTTCGACCGACCTTCGCCGCAGCAGCGTGTCACGATCGCGCTGCACCTCGAGAAGGTGCGCGTCGAGTTCACGGCGTCTCGTACGTTCCCGGCACACGAGATGCCATGACACCGCGACGGTGACGGCAACGACAGCGCCCAGGAGGCTGATCAGCATGACCACGTGTCTCGTATCGGCCGATCGCAGTGCGGGTGTAGTGCCTGGCCCGCGCTTCGATTTGACGCGACGGCCCGATACGGGTCGGCTATCCGCTTCGTGAACCCTGCCCGGCAACGTTCGTTTCCCCGGGGCTATGGCGTCATCTGGACCACCGTCGCCATCGACCTCATCGGTTTCGGCATCGTCGCGCCCATCCTGCCGTTGTACGCCGAGCGGTTCGGGGCCTCGGGCCTGACCGTCGGCTTGTTGTTCGCGTCCTTCAGCGTGGCGCAGTTCATCTGCTCGCCCCTGCTCGGCCGGCTGAGCGATCGCATCGGTCGCAAACCGGTGATCTTGTTGTCGCTCTTCGGCACGGCGGTCGGCAGCTTCATCACCGGTGCCGCCGGTTCGCTGTTCTTCGTGTTCGTCGGGCGCGTGATCGACGGCGCCTCGGGCGCGAGCGTCTCGGTCGCCCAAGGTGCCGTGGCCGACGTGGCGAGCCCGGCCGATCGCACGCGCCTGCTGGGCATGTTGAGCGCGGCCTTCGGCGTGGGCTTCGTGATCGGGCCGGCCATCGGCAGCCTTGCCGCCCTCGGTGGGCCGCACGTGCCGTTCTATGTGGCCGGCGCGATCGCGCTCGTCAACGGTGTCGTCGCCATCTTCCGCCTGCCCGAGACGCGCCCCGCCGTTGTCCAGCGGCCGGCCTCGCCTTCGCACCTCGCCACCAAGCCGCCGCGCGGCGAGCACGCTGCGGTCCTGGTGCGGCTGGCCGTTGTCGGGTTCCTGGTGACCTGCGCGTTCAGCGGGTTCGAGGCGACGTTCTCGTTGTTCGCCGGGCGGCGGTTCGGCCTGACCGAGGCGTCGGTCGCCGCGGTGTTCGTGGGCATCGGCGTGCTGCTCGTGTTGGTGCAGGGCGGCGGCGTGGGCCGCGTCACCAACCGCTTGGGGGTGGCCCGCACCGTCCAACTCGCCATCGTGCTGAACGCGTGCGGCATGTTGCTGCTGGCCAGTGCCACCACGTGGCCGGTGCTGGTGCCCGCGCTTGCGTTCTTGGCCGTCGGGCAGGGCCTCGCCGTGCCGTCGCTCACGGCCATGGTGGTCGAACGGGCCCCTGTCGAACGGCGAGGCGAGTCGCTGGGGTTCCAGCAGTCGGCGTCGGCCCTGGCTCGCATCGGTGGCCCGGCGCTCGGTGGCGCGTTGTTCGATCATGCCGGCGTGCCGTGGCCCTACGTGGTGGGCGCGGTGCTGCTCGGGCTCGCGCTGACCCTGCTGGTGGGCGGGGGCCGGCTCGGTGCGGAAGCCGTGCCGGCGGAGTTACCATAGGGTAACTTCGTATCCCTCCCCGGTTGCCCCACGATCAGGAGATCCCATGACCGAGTTCTCGCTGCGGCCGAACGACGATCACCTGCAGATCCAAAGCTGGATCCACGAGTTCGCAACCGATGTGGTGCGGCCCGTCGCCCACGAATGGGACGAGCGGGAAGAGTTCCCGTGGCCGGTCGTGCAGGAAGCGGCGCGCAACGGGCTCTACTCGTTCGACTTCATCGCCAACGCGAGCGCCGACCCCACCGGGCTCACGTACCCCATCGCCGCGGAAGAGCTCTTCTGGGGCGACGCAGGCATCGGCCTGTCGATCTTGGGCTCGGGGCTCGCCGCAGCCGGCATCGCGGCCACCGGTACTCCCGAGCAAGTCATGGAGTGGGCGCCGCAGTGCTACGGCACCGCCGACGACGTCAAGCTCGGCGCGTTCTGCGTGAGCGAACCCGACGCGGGCAGCGACGTGTCATCGCTCCGCACACGCGCGGTGTACGACGAAGCCACCGACGAATGGGTGCTGAACGGCACCAAGGCGTGGATCACCAACGGTGGCATCGCCGACATCCACGTGGTGGTCGCGGCGGTCGACCCCGAGCTCCATGGACGTGGGCAGGCGTCGTTCGTGGTGCCGCCCGGTACCAAGGGTCTCGCCATGGGGCAGAAGTACAAGAAGCACGGCATCCGCTGCTCGCACACCGCCGAGGTCGTGCTCGACGAAGTGCGTGTGCCCGGCAGTTGCCTGCTCGGCGGCAAGGAGAAGCTCGACGCGAAGCTGGCGCGGGCCCGCGAGGCGGGGCACTCCGGTCAGAAGCAACCGGCCATGTCCACCTTCGAGGCCACGCGGCCCACGGTGGCCGCGCAGGCGGTCGGCATCGCACGCGCTGCGTTCGAGTTCTCGCTCGAGTACGCGAAGGAGCGCAAGACCTTCGGCAAGTCCATCGCGATGCATCAGGCGATCGGCTTCAAGCTGGCCGACATGGCAATGGAGATCGACGCCGCACGGTTGCTCGTGTGGCGCGCTGCATGGCAGGCCCGCAACGGGGGGTTGTCGCGCGGCGAGGGTTCCATGAGCAAGCTGAAGGCCGGCGAGGTGGCCGTGTGGGTGACCGAGCAGGCCATCCAGATCCTCGGTGGCTACGGGTACACCCGCGAGTACCCCGTCGAACGCTGGCATCGCGACGCGAAGATCTACACGATCTTCGAAGGCACCTCCGAGATCCAACGACTGGTCATCGCCCGTGCGCTCACGGGCCTGCGCGTGGAGTGACCATCTGACCTGGTCAGATGCTGTTTTGTCCGTCTCGTGCCGTTGCGTCCGTGACGTCCAATCTCCATCAGATACTTGGATGAAA
>JBKJKR010000369.1:0-5682 GCA_046597135.1 Acidimicrobiales bacterium
CCCGCTCGGCACGTGCTCGTCGTGGCACGGCGTCACGTCGGTGGTCATGGGGAACTGCGGCTTCACCATCGCCCCCACCCGATCGAGCGAACGCCAACTCGCCCTGCGCAGTCTCGAGCGCGCCGAAGACATCTCGGCCGAGGTGCTCGCCGCGGGGGTCGACTGGACGTGGGAGACCTACCCCGAATACCTGTCGGTGGTCGAAGGCCTCCCGAAGGGCATCAACTTCGCCGGTTTCGTCGGTCACTCCGCGTTGCGCCCTTACGTCATGGGCGAGGCCGCGTTCGAACGTGTCGCCACCGACGACGAGCTCGCGGCCATGTGCCGCGAGGTCCGCTCGGCCATGCAGGCCGGGGCGATCGGTTTCTCCACGTCCCGCTCGTCGAACCACGCCACCACCACCGACCACCCGGTCGCGAGCCGCCTCGCCGAGTGGCGCGAGGTACAGGCCCTCACCGGCGTCCTCACCGAGCTCGGAGGTGGCATCTTCCAGCTCGCCCAGGAGTCCTACGCCGACCCGGCACAGAACCAGGAGTACCGCGACCGCCTCACCCAGCTCGGCGTCGACTCGGGCCGCCCGATCCTGTTCGTGGCCGGCGCACCGGCCTACGACGATGCGAAGGTGCGCGAGACGCTCGGATGGATCGAGCAATCGAACGCGGTGGGCGGCCGGCTCGTCGGCTGCGTCCACACGCGCGAGTTCATCTCGGTGATGGGCTTCCGTGTCGGGCTGCCGTCCGACAGCCTGCCGATGTGGAAGGACCTGCGCGCCCGCCCGCTCGACGAGCAGCGGGCAGTGCTCGCCGACCCCGTCACGCGGGCGCCCTACGTCGAGGAGGCCATGGGCGGCGGATACCGCGGCGCGATCGGTGCCGAGATCCGGCCGCCCAAGTGGGAGCTACTCCGTGTGCTCCACGACCCGAACGGACCGTGGGCGACGGTCGCCGAGCTCGCGGCACAGCGCGGCACCACACCCGTCGACGTGATGATCGACGAGTCGCTCGCCGCGAACTTCGACCGCTACTTCGCACAACCGTTCGCGAACCTCAACCTCGACGCCGTGCTCACGTTCCTCAAGCACCCCAACACGGTCATCGGCATCGCCGACACGGGCGCTCACGTGAGCCAGCTGCTCGACTCGTCGATCCCGACGCACCTGTTGTCGTACTGGGTACGCGAACGTGAGGCCTTCACCTGGGAGCAGGCCGTGCGCATGCTCACCTTCGACCCGGCCCTCACCTGGGGTTTGCGCGACCGCGGTCTCATTCGCGAAGGCATGGCCGCCGACCTCACGATCTTCGACCCGGCCACCGTGTCGCAACGCCTCCCCGAGACGGCGTACGACCAGCCGGGCGGCATCCGCCGGCTCATCCAGATGGCCGATGGCTATCTGGCCACCGCGGTCAACGGCTCGGTGCTGCTGCGCAACGGCGAGCACACCGGTGCGTTGCCCGGTCAGGTCTTGCGCGGTCCTTGCACCACGCCGCGCTGAGCATCGCCACGCCGGGCCTCCCGGTCGCTCGCCGCGGTCGGCGTGCTCGTGTTGCACAATGCGGGCAACGACTGAAGGGGAAGCATGGACACCGCGCAACGACTCGTCGGCACGTACCGACTCATCTCGTTCGAGAACTTCGCCGACGACGGCGAGGTGCAGACCCCGTTCGGCACCCAACCGCGAGGGTTCGCGATGTACACCGCCGAGGGCTACATGTCGGCGATCCTCATGGTGAGCGATCGCCCCAACTTCGCCGAGGGCGACATCCTCGCCGCGACCGACGAACAACGGGCCGACGCGTTCGCGACGTCGAGTGCGTACGCCGGGCGCTGGGAGATCGTCGGTGATCAGATCATCCACCACCTCGAGGCGACCACGTACCCGAACTGGACCGATACCGATCAGCCCCGCGACTTCGACCTGACCGACACCCACTTCACGCTCTACCCACCCCGCATGCTCATGCAAGGAAAGATCCGGCGCGGCAAGGTGCACTTCGAACGAATCACGACGTGAGCTTGGCCGGGCCGGTCACCGGCGGACGCCACGGATGGCCGTTCGCACAGGCCGTGCGCGACATCGGCGCGCTCGGTTATGTCGAGGACGAGTTCATCCTCGCCGGCGAGGCGACTCCGTACGTGCTCGCCGAGGGCGCTTCCTTCGACGCCGACGGCAGGTGGCGCGTGCGTGCCACCGACGCTCGCCCGTTCTGCACCCGAGTGCTGGTGCGCCGCCCTGTCGACCCGGCGCGTTTCAACGGGTGCATGATGGTGGTGTGGACCAACGTCACCGCCGGCTTCGAGGTGATCGAGTGGGAGAGCACGGAGGCCCGAACGGCTATGCCTGGGCGTTCGTGTCGGCCCAACATGTCAGCGTGCACGGTGTGGGCGCGTCGCCAACCGGGCTTGTCGCGTGGGACCCTGACCGTTACGGCGCGCTGCACATCGACGCTGACGATCTCAGCTACGACATTTTCACGCAGGCTGCCGAGGCGGTCGGTCCGCTACGACCAACCATCGACGACCCACATCAGACTGATCCCCTGCGGGGCCTCGATGTAGAGCACATCGTCGCGGTCGGGTCGTCGCAGTCTGCGGCTCGGCTCGCCACGTACCACAACGCCATCCAGCCCATCACCGAGGCGTTCGACGGCTTCTTGCTCGACGTGTACTTCGGCACCGCGGCGCCCCTCGGCGACGACCCCACGATGCTGTCCCCTGCCGATGACGTAGCGGGGGCCGCAGCCCGAAGCGCTCGGCTGCTGCGCGGTTCGCATCGACTTCGCTCCGACAGCTTCGCGGCCACCTTGGTGTTCCAACACCGAGTGCGAGACGCCTGCGCTCGCGCCCGTGCGACAGCCCGACGACGAGCACCTGCGCCTGTGGGAGGTCGCAGGTGGCTCGCACTACTCCACGCACACGTGGATCCACATGAACGCCAAAGCGACGCGCGACTTCGGCGCGCCGTTCGTGGCCGACGTGCGGCCCGGCAGCCACATAAGCGACCTCGAGGTGCAACCCGTGCGCGATGCGGCGTTGCACGCCTTGGTCGAATGGGTCCGTTCCGGTGATGCGCCGCCCGAACAGCCCCGCATCGAGGTCGATCCAGAAGGCCGCATCGAGCGCGATGTTCGGGGCATCGCTCGCGGCGGCATCCGCCTTCCCGAGGTCGAGGTGCCCATCGCCGCCTACCAGGGGATGAACGAGCAACCCGATCTCACTCGGCTCGGCGGTTCCGTCACGCCGTTCGACCAGGCCATGTTGTTCGAGCTGTACCCCAGCGGCCAGGACTACCTCGACCGCTACGAGCGCGCCGCCCGCGTGGCATCGCGCACCGGCGCGCTGCTCCCCCGCGACCGCGACGCCATGGTCGAGCAGGCCCGAGCTCGCACCCTCTGGTAGCGGACGCCTCGCGGTCAGCGCACCCGGCGGCGTTGCGCGCCTTGGCGAAGACCACCGCCGAGCACCTCGGCGTTGCCGTCGAACCACACCGACGTCCAGCGCCGCGCCGTGATGCGCCAGCCTTCGTCGCGAAGCTCGAGCTCGTCGTCGACCCAGCCGCCCATGAGCGCCAAAGGCGGATCGCAGTCGTTGCGCGCGTGCTGGGCCTGGTAGTAGCTCCGGCACGTGGCCGTTCGACCATCCGCGGCCACATCGACGATGTGGTTGGTGACCATGTGCTGGGTGGCGTCGAGCTTGGCCAGCTCGACTGCGCACATCGACTTGTATGCGGCGCGGTCCATCGGCCGGCCCTTGCTCATCTCGAGCCGGGCATCGACGGTGAAGACCTCGTCGAGACCGTCGATGTCGAGTATGTCGAGCGCCCTCGCATACATCGAGAGCAATCGACTGATCGCGAGTTCGTCGGCTACGGCCATGTATTGACCGTACCCGATCACACGGATGAGCCTTTTGGATCACATCATCGACGCGACCGCTCGATTCATGCTCCCGATGCGCGAGCTCGGCGAACAGCTCGCGCTCGAGTTCGCGTCCGCGCTCATGCCCACGGCCGCCCGAAAACGACTGATCTCGAGCGCGGTGCAACTCGACCGCGGGCGCCCCGTCGCCGGCCCGACGCGTCGACGCACCACCGATCAACGTCCCGACCCTCGGGTCGAATGGGTCGCGCTGGCCCAAGCGGTGGTGGCCGTAGTCGCCATGGCGATGGCCACGGTCATGGCGATGTCGGGGCGATCGAACTGGGGCCTCGGTCTGGCAATCGTCGCGGTCTCGAGCCTGATCTTCGCCCGGGCCGCGCTTGCGATCTCGTCGGATCGCCGCTGCCACCTGCTCGCCGCCGAGCGTGCCGCGGGCCGGGTCCGCCGCCCTGCGACGTCAGCCCGTCGCAGCGTCGTCGAACACGACATCGACCTGCGCGGCCCCGGGATCTGACCACGCTCCACCGCCACCGTCGGCCTGCGTCGCCGTCGAAGGCTGTGCGAACATTGGACGGCGTGCCCGTTCGGGCGCGGGAGGGGGCTCCATGAGCACTGTCGAGTTCGATCCGTTCGCGTCCACCGCCGAGGTCCCCCACGCGGTCTTCGCCGAGATGCGCCAATCGTGCCCGGTCGCGCGCACGCCGAGCGGTTGGTACATCGCCCGCTACGCCGACGTGTTCGAGGCCATGAAGCACCTCGATCAGTTCGTGTCGAGCTTCCGCGAGCCCGGCATCGTCGTGCCGGCCGAAGAACAGTTCATCAACGAGATCCACGAACCGCGGCACGGCAAGATCCGCAAGATCATCAACACCACGGTCGCGCACCATCGCTCGATGCACGTCGAGGGCTTCGTGCGCGAGCTGTGCAACGAGTACCTCGACCCGATCATCGAGCGGGGTGGCGGCGAGCTGATCCACGAGTTCGTGGCCCCGGTCCCCATCAACGTGATCGCCTATCTGATCGGCGTGCCGCGTGGCGACTGGTCGCAGTTCCGCGAATGGAGCGACGAGCTCGTCGAGGGCACCTACCCCACGAAGTACCGCAACGAACGCGGCGTCGGCATGGCCGGCGCGCATCCGGAGTTCGCGACCTACGTCGACGGCCTCATCGCCGACCGCAAGCGCGAGCAGGACCGACCCGACGATCTCGTGACACGATTGATGTACACCGAAGTCGAGGGCAAGCGGTTGTCCGACCTCGAGGTGCGCACGCAGCTCGTGTTCCTCATCGTGTCGGGCAACGAGACCACTCGGCACCTCATCGCCAACCTGCTGGCGCGCGTCAGCACCGATCCCGAGTTGTTCGAAATGCTGCAAGCCGATCGCACACTCGTCGAGCGCGCCGTCGAAGAATCGCTGCGGCTCGACCCTCCGGTGTTCACGCTCCTGCGCAACTGCGAGATGCCGACCGACATGTTCGGCCCGGCGATGGAGCCCGGTGAGAAGGTGGTGTTCGGCGTTGCGTCGGCGAACCGCGACGAAGCGGTGCACGTCGATGCCGACTCGTTCCGACTCGACCGGACCAACTTCCGCGAGCACGTCGCGTTCGGGGGCGGGCCCCACATCTGCCCCGGCGCCTCACTCGCCCGACTCGAGGCCCGCGTCGCGCTCGAGTCGTTCCTCGACCGCGTCACGTCGGTCACGCCCACCGCCGACTGGACGTGGCGCAAGACCCCGGTGTTCTGGGCCAACGGCCTGGTCGATCTGAAGGTCAACCTCACCGGCCACCGCACCCAGGCCTGACGCGG
>JBKJKR010000410.1:0-2903 GCA_046597135.1 Acidimicrobiales bacterium
GAACCGCACCATCTGATGCGCGAGCTCGGAGTTCAGCACCAGGCGCCGTGCCCGCCGGACGAGCCCGGCGTTGAGGTACACCTGGCGATCGACGAACGCGTGATGCGAAAGCGGTTCGACGAGCACCAGATCGGGGGGAACCCGCCCGCCGTACATCGCGCCGATCTCTTCGCGAAAGATCGTGAGCACATCGGTGGCGCGGCCCTGCGAACGGATCTGCCACAACGCCCATTCGAGGTGCAGCCCGATGAGGTAGGCGTCGTGGAGCCACACGACGCCGGGGATGCGCCGGGCCAGGTCGAACGTGCGGACGTGATAGCCGCTGTTGCCCATGGTGTAGAGGACCGTGTCGTAGTCCCGCGGATCGAGGTGTGGGCCGAGCGCGTCGATCGGGTAGCACGGCACATCGATCGGTGGGTCGTGTCGCGTGCCGGGGGGCGCCTCGACGAAGAGGTGCACGTCGAGCCCGGCCAGGTCCATCGCCCCGAGGACCCGTTCGTTGTAGAGCGCAACCCCGCTCTCGACCGGGGGCAGCGGCCCGACGACTGCGACGCGAGCCCGCGACACCTTCCTGCGACCCCGGGCAGAGAGGGAGGGGGCGAGCGTCCGGTAGGCCGCGATGGTGCGGTCGGCGACCGCGTCCCAGGTGTGCGACTCGCCGGCGCGCTCCCCTGCCGCGAGGAGCTCGGCCCGAAAGGTGTCGTCGGTGAGGGCGGCGGCGATGCGTTCGGCCATGGCGGCGATGTCGTCGGCCGGGAAGGTCGACGAACTCATCTGGAGTATCTCGGGCAGCGAGGACGAGTCGGAGGTGAGCACCGCGGCTCCGCAACGCGCCGCTTCGAGCGCCGGAAGGCCGTAGCCCTCGTATCGCGAGGGGAAGACGAACAGCGACGCCGCCTGGTACAACGCCTGCAAGACGGGTTCGTCGACGTACCCGGTGATGACGAGGTCGTCGGAGGCGAGGCCGCACTGTGCAGCATGCGCGCGCCACGCCTGTTCACCGGCCGGCGGCACCGCACAGGCGACCACCAGCTGACGACCGGCACGCGCCTCGACCGGCACCCGGGCGAAGGCCTCGATGAGCGCCTCGGTGTTCTTGCGCCACTCGTAGCCGGCCACGGTGAGGACGTACTCCCCGCGCACCGTCGGTCGGGCCTTGCGCACCGCGGCGAGGGGACCCGCGCCGGGCGCTGGACGGCCGAACGACTCGGACACGCCACCACCGATCGCGACGATCCGCTCCGGGTCGAGGCCGAGGTGCGCGATGCCATCGCGACGCGTGTGCTCCGAGATGGCCAACACAAGGTCGGCACGGCGCACCAGTTCGAGACGGGCCAGATACGGATCGCGCACCCGCGGGTTCGCGAGGTAGCGCTCGGCGAAGATCAGCGGGATCAGGTCGTAGAGCACGACCACCAACGCCTCGGCGCGATCGAGACCGGCCCTAGAGAACACCAACGGCGCCGGCAGGTCGAGCTCGATCGGCGACATGACGTGGTACGCGAACGGGCCACGACGCTGCTGGTCGGCGAAGGTGCGTGCGGTGGCGAAGTCGAGCAATGGCGATGCCGCCAGATCACTGGGCAGTCGTCGCGGGTTCGGCAGGTTCGGGTTGAGCGTGACGGCCGCGATGGGCGCGCCACGCCGCAGCAGCGCCCGCGTGAGCTCGATGCTGTAGCGCGCGATGCCGCGCTCGCCGTGGGCGATGCTCTGGGCCGCCTGGAGATCGACGACGACGCGGAGGTCGTCGAGCGGGCCCCCGGGTGGGACCACGGCCGGCGACGCGGTTGGCGTCACGCCGGGGGCCGGGCCGGCAGCGCCACGACACGCAACGACGACTCGTCGAGGACCGCCGTGCGCACCCACGAACCGTCGTCATCGCGGACGAACGCCGCGACCTCGTCGGGGTCGGTGGCCTCGGGAACGTGCAGGGGCTCGCCGGGCAGGGCGAGCAGGAACCGGCGAGGCATGGTCGACCGGGTGGCATCGGACACGCGACGAGCCGTGCGATCGATCCCGACCAGATGCTCGGACAGCACGGCCACGTCGAGCGTGAGCCGGTCGTCGATGCGGTGGATGTCGGTGCGCTGGTCGGCCGCGAGCCGCTCGGTGTGACGCTCGAGCCGCGTGGCCATCGCATCGAGGCGCCGATCGAAGATGGCGATCAGCGGTCGCATGACCTTGCCCGCCGCGGACCTGAATAGGGATCGACCGTTCACGACGCAACGCTAGCGGCCGCGCCGGGTGGCGCCGGTGAGCCCGGGCACCCGGCGTGGTCAAGGGCGGCGACTCCCACTGCTAGAGTCCGCCTTCGCGCGTATGACGACCGAGACCGCACCTTCCAACGCTTCTCCGCCCGCCTCGCCGCGGCCCGGGCTGACGGTCGTGGTCCCTGCCTATCAGGAGGGGTCAACGATCGCGCAGGCGCTCGAGCGCATGCGCGAGGCGTTCGACACGCTCGGCCGCACCTACGAGGTGCTGCTCGTCTCCGACGGCAACACCGACGGCACCGAGACTGCGGCCAAGGGCGTCGACTTCCCGCAACTCGAGGTTTTCCACTACGCACCGAACCGCGGTAAGGGCTACGCGCTCCGCTACGGGTTCGAACGCGCACGCGCCGACATCGTGGCGTTCATCGACGGCGACCTCGACATCCACCCGTCGTGCGTGCTGGCCCTGTTGGCCCAACTCGAAGCCACCGGCGCGGACGCGGTCATCGGGTCCAAGGTGCATCCCGACTCCGAGGTCGTCTACCCGATGTTCCGGCGGTTCCAGAGCCGGGTGTTCCGCACCGTCATCCGCGCGTTGTTCCGGCTCGATGTCACCGACACGCAGACGGGCTGCAAGGTCTTTCGCCGCGAAGTCCTCGATACTTGCCTACCGCATGTGCAGTCCGACGGTTA
>JBKJKR010000146.1:0-3292 GCA_046597135.1 Acidimicrobiales bacterium
GTCGCGGGTTTGATCTTCAGCGCGTTGTACCTCGAGGAGCACAAGGAGCCCCGAAGCGGCCGCTTCGACGTGTTCGGGTTCGTGTTCTCGGGCGCGGGCCTCGCCTTGGTCCTCTTCGCACTCGCGCAAGGACCAGGCAAGGGATGGACCTCGAACACGGTGTTGCTCACCGGTCTCGGCGGACTCGTGGCGTTCGCGCTGCTCGTTCGCTTCGAGCTGCGCACTCCCTACCCGTTGCTCGATCTGCGCCTGTTCGGCAACCGCATGTTCCGCCAGGCGAACATCGCCACCATGGCGCTCACCGGCAGCCTCCTCGGCCTGCTGTTCCTGTTGCCGCTGTTCCTGCAGGACCTGCGCGGCCTCAGCCCGCAGCAGTCCGGCCTGGCTACCTTCCCCCAGGCCATCGGTGTGATGACCACGGCCCGCCTCGCGGGTCGCCTGTATCCGAAGATCGGGCCCCGCCGGCTCATGATGTTCGGCGCGTCGGCCAACGCGTTCGTCACGCTCGGGTTCATCTTCGTCGGCCTCGGCACCAGCCTCTGGTGGGTGCGCCTGCTGATGTACGGGCGCGGTCTCACCATGGCGTTCGTGATGGTGCCCATGCAGGCCGCGTCGTTCGTGACCATCCCGTCGGAGAAGACCGGGCGGGCGTCGTCGTTGCTGAGCACCAACCGCCAGGTCGGCGCGGCCCTCGGCGTGGCCATCCTGGCGACGGTGCTCGCGACCCGCACCAACACGCTCGTGTCGAAGGCTGCGCCGCTCGGCGAGGACGCCATGCGCAACGCCGAGCTCACTGCCTTCCATCAGGCCATGTTCGCGAGCGCCTGCATCGCGGTGATCGGGTTCATCGCCGCATATTTCGTGCGCGACAGCGACGCCGCCGGATCGATGCAGGCCGGCACTCCGATCGCCGCCGGCGAAGCCCACTGACCCTTACGAACGGGCAAGGCGCTCAGGCACCCGACCAGTTCGGTGCCCGCTTCTCCACGAACGCCCGTGGGCCCTCGTGGAAGTCCGCGGTCTGCATGTTGCGAGCCATGGCATCGCGGGCGATCTGCCACATCTCGGCTTCGGGATGATCGAGCGCGGCAAGCGCTACGGCGCGCGTCTCGCGGACCGCGACAGGAGCGTTCGCGTTGATGGCGGCGGCCAGCTCGAGCGCGGCCTCGAGCGCAGTTCCGGGTTCGACGACGCGGTTCACGAGCCCGAGCTCGTAGCCCCGCTGCGCGCTGATCGGGTCACCGGTCATGACCAGCTCGAGCGCGACCTTCGGGCCGAGCTGTTGCATCATGCGGAACGGTCCCCCGCCGGTGGCCACGAGTGCACGTTTCACCTCGGGCAGGCCGAAGCGTGAGTCGGTCGACGCAACGATGCAGTCGCACGCGAGCGCGATCTCGAACCCGCCGGCCAGCGCCGCGCCGTCGATCGCCGCGATCAGCGGCTTCGTACGCACACGCGCACAGATGCCGGCGAAACCGTGCTCCTTCGACTCGATGCCCTTGCCGCCACCGCTCGCCACGACCTTGAGGTCGGCACCCGCACAGAACACCGGACCGCGGTGCGTGATGATCGCGACCCACAGCTCGGGGTCGGCCTCGAAGCGGTCGAGTGCTTCGACGATCGCGGCGGTCGTCTCGGCGTTGATCGCATTTCGCGCCTCGGGCCGATCGAGCGTGAGCACCAGGACGCGGTCGCGGGTTTCGACGTGCAACATGCCGAGCGACGCTAGCCGCGGTGCCGACCCCGCCGGTGGGGCGGGTGCACCGGGTCGACGGCATCGTTGTGCGAGGCTCGAGCCATGCATCTGCGCAGAACTGCGGCCCTGGCGCTGTTGATCGGCACGCTCGGGATCACCGCGTGCAGCGACGACACCGTCGAGCGACTCAGTGCGACCGTCAGCACCACCACCGTGGCGGCAGATACCGCCGGCACCAGCACCACCCGGGCGCCGGCGAGCACGACCAGCAACGCGCCCCCGACCACGGTCACGCCCGGCACCGCGCCGGCCACCACCACACCGCGGCCTGGCGGCGTCGCCCCGACCTCGACCACGCCGCCTCCCCCGGCGTCGAGCCCCGTCACCACCAGCCGACCGGCCCCGCTGTTCGGTGTGCCCATCGGCGCCGCGACCGAGGGCGCGGTGACCGGTCTGGTGAGGGTGCTCGGCGAACCATCGGGCGATACCGGCTGGAACGTCGGCTGCCCGCTCGACAGCCCCACGCTCCAGGACGAGCGCCTCGTGAGCTGGGGCATGCTCCGGGTGCTGTTCCGGCGCGCCACCGAGGCCGCGCCGGGCTCGTTGCAGGGCTACGGCTTCGTCATCCCCGAGGGCACCAGGCTCAGCCCCACCGACGGTGCGGCACGACTCGCGTTGCCCAACGGTGTCACGCTCGGCATGCCCATCTCACAAGTGGCGACGAAGCTCTCGGCCAAGACCGTGGTCGACAACACGTTCGGGTGGGTGAGCGTCACGACCCCGGGTGCGATGTTCACCGCCGACGGCGCCAACGGATCGGCGTTGCTCAACGCGGTCGCGGTGCCGCACGTGTTCAGCTGCGACTGAACAACGCACGGAGCGCCGGCTGCACTTCGCGCGCGTACAGGTCGATGCTCCGGGCCGTGGTGTCATGGTCCATGTGGCCGCCATGCATCATCATCAACAGGTTGCCGAAACCGCCCACCTGTTCGTGAAAGCGCGCGATCTGGGCCGTCACCTCGTCGGGTGTGCCGGCGAACATCATGCCCCGTTCGATGAGCTCGTCGACCGACGCATGCAGGATGTCGGCGATCGGCGTACCGATCGTGGCCCCGCGTGCCGCCGCCGCGAGCACGGGCGCCCGGAGCGACGGCGGCTGGTAGCCCGGCGGATTGAGGAACTGCGGCGCCACCTTGTTGTTGTGGAGGTACCACTGCAACTGCTCGGCGCCCGCGCGGGCTTCGGAACGGTCGGCGCCGACGAACACAAGGCCGAGGTACGCGAGTTGGTTCGGCGTCACCGCGGGAAACTGCTGTGCGTCGCGCCGTTCGCGGTACACGTCGAACATGCGTCGCGCGCCTTCGTGACCGTTGAGGATCACGGCGAGGTTGTACCCACGATCCGCCGCTTCGACGACGGTCGACGCGCTCTGCGTGGGGATCCACAGCGGGGGGTGCGGTTGCTGGTGCACGCGGGACCACACGTTCACCTGGCGTGAATGGAAGTGGTCGCCCTCCCAGTTGAACGGCCCCTCGATCGAGGTCCACGAATGCCCGATCAGGTCCACCGCTTCCCAGAAGCGCCCCTTCATCAGCA
>JBKJKR010000073.1:0-4809 GCA_046597135.1 Acidimicrobiales bacterium
CTTGGTCGGTCATGGGCCAACGCGGGAAGAAGGTGGTCAGCGCCAGCTCGGGGAACACGACGAGCCGGCAGCCGCGAGCGTGACCTTCGCGCAGCAGCGCCACGAGCCGCGATACGACCGCTGGACGGGTTTCATTACGCGAGATCGGGCCGAGCTGAGCGGCACCGATGTTCACGATTCTGGGCACGGGACATCTCCTTCGGCGGCCGGACCGGCCAGCGCGAGCAGCGTGTGCAGCAAGACGTTCGCGCCGCGCTCGAGATCCTCGGGCGAGGTGCACTCGGCCGGGTTGTGCGAGAGGCCATCGATGCTCGGCACGAAGATCATGGCCGAGGGGCACACGCGAGCGAACATCTGCGCGTCGTGACCCGCACCCGACGGCATGCGACGCGTGCTGAGCCCGCGTCCGACGGCGACCTGCTCGACGAGCTCGACGAGACCGGGGTCGAAGTCGACCGGTTCGAAGCGGGCGAGCCGCCGGGCTTCGATCGTGACCCCTTCGTCGATGGCCAGCTGTGCGAGCTCAGCGGCCAGTTCGTCCTCGGCGACGCGAAGCTTGGCCTCGTCGGTGTTTCGAAGGTCGATGGTGACCACGGCGCGGGCCGCGACGACGTTTATCAGACTGGGCTGCAGCGCGACCGCACCCACCGTGGCGACCTGATCGCCGCCCATGCGCATGGCGAGCTCACGCGCCATCACTGCGACGCGCGCCGCGGCGTACCCCGCGTCGTGTCGGAGGCGCATCGGCGTGGTGCCGGCGTGGTTGGACTGACCGGTGATCGTGACCTCTTGCCACGAGATGCCCTGGACGCGCTCGACCACACCGATCGAGATGCCCTCGATGTCGAGCACCGGACCCTGTTCGATGTGGAGCTCGACGAAGGCGTGCGGCGCGACACCGGGGCACGGCCAGGTGCCGGCGTACCCGATGCGCTCGAGCTCGTCGCCGACCCGTGCACCGTCGATGCCGGCGGTGGCGAGCGCGACCTCGACCGGGAGCCCGCCGACGTGGGCCAGGCTGCCGAGCATGTCGGGCGCGAACCGTGCGCCCTCTTCGTTGGTGAAGAACGCGACGCCGACCGGGTGGGCGGTGGTGATGCCCCGTTGCATCAGCGTCTCGATCACCTCGAGGCCGGCCAGCACGCCGTAGTTGCCGTCGAACCGACCACCGGTGCGCACGGTGTCGATGTGCGACCCGGTGAGCACCGGGAGCAGCGGCGAGCTCGACGGCGTGTACGCGAAGACGTTGCCGACCGTGTCGATGCGCACATCGAGACCGAGGTCGCGCATCCACGTGACCACGAGGTCGCGGCCGGCCTTGTCGGCATCGGTGAGTGCGAGGCGTGCGTTGCCCCCGCCGGGTATCGCGCCGATCCGGGCGAGCGCATCGAGACGTTGCACGAGACGTGAGCCGTCGATGCAGAGCTCGTCGATGCTGCTGGACGTGTCGGGCATCGTCGAGAGTCTACCGGCGACGCGCGGAGAGGAGCCCACGGTCAATCCGTCGGCTTCTCCTCCGCGTGCTCGTCGACCGGCAACTCGCTCTTCGGTGGATCAGCGATCTCTGCGCCCGTCGCGGACGCTGTGGCGGGTTCCGGGGCCGCGACGGTTTCCGGGGGCGCACCCGGCGCAGCAGGCGTGCGCGGAGGCGGCGGTTGGTGGCGGGGCACCGGACGGAACGGTACGAACAACGGTGCAGCGGCTGCCGTGAGCCGCGCGTCGCGCGCTTCGCGGCGCGGTGTCAGCCATCGGTTCACGCGTCGGGCGACGTACCAGATCAACACGATGGCCGGCACCCAAGGGGCCAGCACGAACAACACCAGCAGCACGACGCGCAGCGTGTTGTAGAACGCGACGGCCCCCGCTCGCAGACCGTCGAACACGCCCGGGATGTTGTCGCTCGGCGTGGGCTTCGTGTCCTTGAGCTTCTCCCCGACCGTGAGCGTGATCGTGGCCGCGGCGACCTGTGACCGCACCACGTTCAGCTGCCCCTGGATCTGTTCGACGATGGTCTCGCGCTTCGTGAGCTCGGCCTCGAGCGCGATGACGTCGGCGATGTTCGTGGCGCGGGACAGGAACTCGCGGGTGCGGGTCAGACTCAACCGGGCCGACGCGAGCCGCGCCTCGAGGTCGACGACCTGCGCGCTGACGTCGACGGCCTGGACGTTGCGCGCCACTTCGGTGCCGAGCGACCCGAGCGCGTCGATCGTGGACAGGAACTGACCGGGCGGGACCTTGAACACCAGCGTGGCGCTCGGCGCGCCGCCCGTGATCGAGCTGCGTTGCGAGAAGAGGTAGCCGCCGGCCGTTGTGACCTTCTGCTGTGCATTACGTGCTGCGGCATCGACCTCGCTGACGCGCACATCGACCGAGCCCGTGTAGACGACGTCGTCCCCGGGCACGAGTGGAGCCGTACTGCCACTCGAGGCCGGCCCCGTCGCGGTGGACGCATTGCCGGCCACCGCCGGTGCGCCGGTCCGGCCTGTTGATCCGGTTGCCGCGCCCTGGGTCTCGGGAGCACTTGCATCGCTGGCGCCGTCGTCGTCGCCGCCGCACGCCGCGATGACGAGCGCGAAGACGAGCGCAACGCCAAGAACGAACGCCCCCCAGCGACCTCTCCCCATGCGCGAAGGGTACGGGTGGAATCACCCTTGATGCCCTCAGCGCAACCGCATTGACACGAACGTCACCGCCCTGTCACGCCCGCTCGGCGCTCAGTTCGCGAGCGCGATGTCCTGCGGGCGTACCGGCACGCGGACCAGGTCGAGACCCGTGGCGGCGCGGATGGCGGCCACGATAGCGGGGGTGGAGGACACCGTGGGCGGTTCGCCGACGCCCTTCGCGCCGAGCGGCGCGAGCGGATCGGGCTCCTCCACCAGAGCGATGAGCACCTCGGGTGCATCGAGCGTGGTCGGCAACAAGTAGTCGGTGAAGGACGCGTTGCGCACCTTGCCCTTGTCGACCACGATCTCCTCCATCACCGCCAGGCCGAGGCCTTGCGCGATGCCGCCCTCGATCTGGCCGACGACGCTCAACGGGTTCAACGCAACACCGACGTCCTGCGCAGTGGCGATCTGCACGACTCGCACCAAGCCGAGGTCGAGATCGACGTCGACGACCGCGCGGTGCACGGCAAACGCGAAGGCGGTGTGCACGTCGCCTTGGCCGTCCTCGTCGAGCGACGACGTGGGCGGGTGGTGGTACTCGGCCGTGGCGTCGAACACCCGCCCTCGCGTCAGCTCGGCCACCGACACCCGATACGAGCCGAGTGTGTCGACCACTGCGTCACCGTCGACCGCGAGCTGCGCTGCGTCGATGCCCGTCTCCGTGGCGACCGACGCGAGCAACTGCGCCCGAACCTCGAGGCATGCTGCATTGACCGCGCCGCCGCTCATCCATGTCTGGCGCGACGCACTGGATGAACCCGCGGAACCGATGAGCGTGTCGATGCGATCGAGCTCGACGTCGTCGACCCCGATGACGCTGCGTGCGATCTGCCCGGCGATGGTGATGAAGCCCTGACCCACCTCGGCGGTGGCGAACTTGAGCGTTGCCACGCCGTCGGCCAGCACGCAGCGAGCCGTGGAGTAGTCGTCGAACCCATCGGAGTACATGAGGTTCTTGATCGACGCGGCGTAGCCGATGCCCCGGTGCACGCGCGAGCGCTCGGCGGTCATGCCGACGCCGCCCGGCAGGCGAATCGGATCGGCGTCGAACCCACCGACCGGTGCGGCGGGCAGAGGAAGCGCCGCGCACTCGCGCAGCAGGCGTTCGACGGGCGCCACGTTCTTCATCACCTGTCCGGTGATCATCACGTCGCCGGTCTTCATGGCGTTGCGCAACCGCACCTCGACCGGGTCGAGCCCGCAGGCCGCGGCGAGCTTGTCCATCTGGGTCTCGTGGGCGAAGCAGCCTTGAACCACGCCGAAGCCGCGCATGGCGCCACACGTGGGGTTGTTGGTGCGCACCGCCCAACCCTCGACGGTTGCGTTGTCGCACGCGTATGGACCCTGGGCTTGGCTCACCCCGTTGATGAGCACGGCCGGCGATGTCGACGCGTACGCGCCACCGTCGAAGACGTACTTGGCCTCGACGCGCAACAGGTGGCCGTCGGCCGACGCGTGATGACGCATCCATATGCGCGCCGGGTGACGGTGCACGTGGCCGAAGAACGACTCGTCGCGTCCGTACTGCATCTTCACCGGGCGCCCGACACGCAACGCGAGCAGACAGGCATGCACCTGCAGGCTGATGTCCTCGCGGGCGCCGAACGCCCCACCGACGCCGCCGAGCACCAGGCGGATCTTCTCCTCGGGCAGGGCGAGGCACGCCGCGATCTGCTTGCGGTCCTCGTGCAACCACTGGGTGGCCACGTGCAGCTCGATGCCGCCGCCGTCGGGATCGGGAACGGCCAGCGCGGCCTCGAGCCCGAGGAACGCCTGATCCTGCATGCCGAGCTCGTAGGTGCCCTCGACCTGCACGTCGCCCTGCAGCGTCTGGTCGCCGCGACGCACGCACTGGTGGACGAACACCGAACCGACCGCGATCGCCTCGTCCGGATCGAGCAGCGGTTCGAGCACCTCGTACTCGACCACGATGGCCTCGATCGCACGGCGTGCGGTGTCGGGGTCGGTTGCCGCGACCGCGGCCACCGGCTCGCCGTGGCAGCGAACGACATCCTTCGCGAACACGGGCTGGTCGCTCTCGATCAGGCCGTAGTGCAGCTTGCCGGGCACATCGTCGGCGGTGACGATGCACTCGACGCCGGCGATCTTCCACGCCGCTGACACGTCGATGTTCACGATGCGG
>JBKJKR010000321.1:0-2522 GCA_046597135.1 Acidimicrobiales bacterium
CGTATTCCCCGCTTGCTGCCAGATCGCAAGGCGCCTGAAGCTTCCTGCCGCAGCGGCGAGGGCAGCTTCGACTTGACCTCCTCGAATTCGTCAGTTGAGCTCACGTCCGCTGCGGCAGGAAGCTTCAGGCGCCTTGCGATCTGGCAGCAAGCGGGGAATACGGTCGAGATGCGCATGAACGGCGGTGACTATGACATCGGTGGTTACGTGTACGCGCCAAGTGCCAACGTGAGCTACCGGGGCAATCCGGGATCCACATACGAGGGCATCATCGCCCAGTCCTTGGACTTCGGAGGAAATAGCGGAGCGCTCATCCTCGGCTGAATGAACGCCGGGACGCCTTGCAGGCAATCGGTGGTGGGCGCAGGCAAGATGCAGCAACCCCTTAGCCCGGATCTTTCGTAGGGGGTCGAACCAACGCATCATCGATGGACGCTCCCTCGCTCCTCAGCGAATCAACCGCGACCGCATCGAGGGCCAAGAGCGTAAGCAAACGCCCCGTCCGCAGCCTTGATCTTCCCGTCAGTCGATCTCGTGGGGAACGAACGCTCGTGAAAGCGCAGCCTCGCGACTCGCATATCCGAGCGTGACCAATCGGTTCAGATCCATTTCGAGGGTCTGCATTCCATCAGTCTGGCCCAGCGTCATGGCGTTGCGGATCTGACGCGTCTTGCCTTCACGGACCAGGTTGCGCACGGCGGAGTTGGCCACGAGCACTTCGAAGGCTGCGACCATGCCGGAGTTCACCCGAGGGACGAGGCGCTGCGCGATCACGGCGGTCAACGTGCTGGCGAGCTGCAAACGGATCTGCGGCTGACGTTCGGCAGGGAATACGTCGACGATGCGGTCCAGCGCCTGCGCGGCATCGTTCGTGTGCAGGGTCGAGAACACCAAGTGGCCGGTCTCCGCGAGGGTCAGCGCGATAGCGATGCTCTCGGGGTCTCGCATCTCACCCACGAGGATCACGTCGGGGTCTTCACGCAGTGCGGAGCGAAGCGCACGTTCGAACGAGATCGTGTCGACACCGACCTCGCGCTGGCTCACCAGTGCGATGCGGTGGTTGTGGACGTACTCGATGGGATCTTCGATGGTGATGATGTGGCACGCGCGGTTGGTGTTGATCCATTCGATCAGCGCCGCGAGGCTCGTGGACTTTCCGGAACCCGTGGGGCCGGTGAAAAGCACCAGACCCTGGGAGAGCGTCGCCAGGTTCCGGACGGTGGGCGGGAGGCCGAGCTCGTCGAAGTCGGGGATGCGGTTGGGGATGATCCGCAACGCGATAGCCGGGTAGTCACGCTGGTGGAAGGCGTTGCCGCGAACGCGCGCCACCTCGGCCCATGAGAACGCAAAGTCGACCTCGTGGTCGTGTTCCAGTCGAGCTCGCTGCTCGTCGTTCATGCACTGGGTTAGGAACTCTGCCATGCGGGCCTCGTCTATCGGTGGCACGCCGGCGATCTGGCGCAGTTCGCCGTCAACGCGCACCGCTGGTGATGCGCCGACGGTGAGCAACACGTCGGTACCTTTGAGCTGCCAGGCGCCGCGCAGGAAGCGATCGATGTCCAAACCCACGTGTTCCATTCCGCCGAGAGTACCCCTGGCGTCTCTTCGCGCCTATCGGTCCGTATGGCCCATCTACCCATGATCGTGATCAGCGGCGTGCTCGGGCTGCTGATCGGTTCGTTTCTCAGCGTGGTCATCGCACGCGTGCCAGCGGGCGAGTCGATCGTGCGGCCGGCCTCGCACTGCCCCCTTTGCGGTACCGAGATCGCGCCGCGCGACAACATCCCCGTGGTCTCGTGGCTCCTGCTCCGCGCGCGGTGTCGCACGTGCAAGGCCCCCATCAGTTGGCGATACCCGCTCGTGGAGCTCGGGACGGCCGCACTTTTCGCGCTCACCGCGGCCGTGGTGGGCCCGCACGCCGACCTGCCCGCGCACCTCTTCCTGGTGGCCGGGTTCGTTGCCCTCGGCGTCATCGACATCGACACCAAACGACTTCCGGTGAAGGTGCTCTGGCCGACCTATGGGCTCGCCGCGTGCGGGTTCATCATCGCCGCGCTCGTCGATGACCGATATGGCGATCTCGGCCGGGCAGCGATCGGGTCGGCCGCCGGATTCTTTGTGGTCCGCACCATCCATGCCGTTCGTCCCGACGGCATGGGCTACGGCGACGTGCGCCTCGCCGCAGTGTGCGGCATGGCTCTCGGCTGGCACGGACTCGCGGACGTCGCGTTGGGCCTCTATGGCTCGTTCGTGCTCGGCGCGTTGATCTCGGTACCGCTGCTCGTGCTCCGTCGGGCGCGACTCAAGTCGGCGATTCCGTTCGGGCCGTTCCTCGTGGTGGCCACCATGTTGCAGATCTTGGCCCTCGGTGGCGTGGCCGACTGGCTGCGCGACCTCTACGCGTGAGTAGCGGGCGCGTCCGGAAAGTTACCCGGCGGTCAAGTTAGACTTCCCGGCATGAGCACCGAATACCGCCCGCCATTGCGTGACATCGATTTCGTGCTGAACGAGATCGTCGATTT
>JBKJKR010000531.1:0-3312 GCA_046597135.1 Acidimicrobiales bacterium
AGCGGCCCCCACCGAAGTGAGGGCCGCAAGGCGCTTAGTTGTGTGACGGGTCTCAGCTCGAAGCGAGTTGAGACGTGAGTCCGTCGACCTGCATCTCGAAGTACTCGTTCTCCGAGAACGGGCCGACGACGCTTTCGACGATCTCGCGGACCGCTTCCACTGATTCACCTTCCCAAATGCAAACGCCGACGTTGTGATCGACGGTTGCGGCGTGGATTGGCAGCGCGACGTGTGACGGGAGTCCGCCCTCGAGTGCTTTGGCCTCGGCGGCCACGAACCCCTCAGGGTCATGGATGCGGTGGATGACTGTTACGAACATCGTTCCTCGGTTCCGATGCACTGCGACACGGACGTTCGAGCGCAGGCGAGCGGAGGCTAGACCTTGCGCCCTCGCCGTGACGGATGCCACACAAGCCGACGCGAATGCGGCCCCCACCAAAGTGAGGGCCGCAGGTGAAAAGTCGGGCGCGGGGCTACCTCAGGTGGCCGAGCGCTTCCCGCCGGTCCGCACGACGCTCGACCTCGTTCTCGGCCAACACGATGAACCGCATGATCGGGCTCCTCGTCTCGATGGTCGACAGGTGCTCGGCCGTCGACTTCGCCATCTGGTCGAACTCCATCGGCATGTCGCCCGGGTCAAGGTGTGCAGCGATCACCGCATCGGCGAGCCGCAGCAACTCGCGGACGACCTCGTAGCCGGTGACCTTGTCGACCACCTCGCACAAGCCCTCCATGTCCGCCTCCTCGTAGCGAATATCCGTGGCCGCTTCGTACCTCAGGCCGATGTCGCCCGCCCGCTCGGCCCACGCCTCGATGGCCCGGAGCATCTGCAAGGTGGCGTCCTTCAGCTCGCCGACCTCGGCCCGCAGGTCAGCGTTCACGATCTCGTCGATGTTCAACCACGCCGCCACGGCGGGCTGCTCGGTCACGGTCAGGTTCGTCGACCCGCACGCGCACGACAGGTCCGCGGTGACGGCTGCTTGCCAGCCTTGGCCGCAGTCGTCGCACACGATGCGGTCGGGCGTGGTGATGGGGTTGGTGATAATGGTCATGTCGGACCTCCAAGTCCGTCCAAGGGGGCCGGCGGTTGCACCCGCGCGGCCCCCACCCTGTTTGGGTTCTTGCTGCTCACAGACTGCTCACAAACTCGTGAGCACGGAGCACGATCAGACCGTCGTGCGACGATCGGCAGGCAAGGCAAAAGGGCTCTCTGCCTGCGGATTCGCGGACGGCGCATCATGGCGCAACATCCGTGCTGGGTAGTTCAAGTCCCAGGGGGTGCACCACTCACGATTGCTGTTCGCTACACGGTGCCAAAGCGAGTCGTTGCTCGACCGGGGGACAGCTCGCCCTCAGGTATCGACGTGAAAGCGACCTGCGTCCGGTCACGACGGCCGGAACAGGGCGTCATCGTGTCCGAGCTTCACCGTCGAAGGGCCAGAAGATGGTGTCTGGACCGCGCCTTGCGCTGAGCAGCGAGACCTATTCAGGCCGTTCCGGGGCATCGGTACACTTCAGCCACATGAAGTTGCAAACTCCCGCAGGTGGTCGAGCCGGCGATCGCCGCCCGCAGCATGACGACCCGACCCTTGCGCCATGAGCGAGCGCTCGGTCAGTATCGTAATGCCGGCCTTCAACGCTGGCGCTACGATTGACGCGGCGCTTGCGTCGATCGTCGGACAGCACCGGCAACCGGACGAAGTGATCGTCGTCGACGACGCCTCGTCCGACGACACGGTCATTCGAGCACGTAGTTGGAGCAATCGACTACCGCTCACCGTGCTTTCCAACACCCAAAACGTGGGATGCGGATCCAGCAGGAAGCGCGCTGTTCTCGCGGCGACGAGTGACCTGATCGCCCCACTCGATGCTGATGACATCCTGCTGCCCGACCATCTGGGCGTAGTGGTGCCGTTGGCCAGCAACCAGCGCGCGATCGTGGCGGTGGGCCGGCGGCGCTGGATGCCCGGCGTTGCACTTGCGGTTCCCAAACGAAACGAGTCGAGCATCCCCCACAGCGACCTGCAGATTGCTCAGATTCTCCGAGGCAACTACCTGTTCGCCGGATCGGTCGCCCACCGCAGAGCGCTCGTTGCCATCGGTGGAGGAAGCGACGCCCGTCGCGCCGACGACTGGGAGACGTGGATCCGGCTGATCGTCCAAGGCGGATGTCGGGTCGTGCCCTCCCCGTGCGAAACGGTGCTGTATCGCACCGACGCGAGCTCCCTCTCGGCCGCCGATCGGTGTCTACCCGATGAGATCGCTCTCTGCCATCGGCTCCTCAGCGAGGCGACCTACCGGCCTCACGCTCGCATCCTCCGCGCGTCCATTCGACGCCGCGAGGCCCGCCAGCTGCTGCTCGAGGGGCTCCGCATTGCCGAGGGGGGCACCGGAGCCAGAGCACGTCCCACGTTCCTACGCGCCGTGGCGACCGACCGCTCGCTGCGCGGCGGCACCGCGCCCGCCCCACTCGGGAGCGTCGCTCTGCGGGCCGCGTACGCGCTGATCGCTCCGCAACTCGCGGACCGATCGCGTCATCGGCGCCTCACCGCTGACGCACTTGCCGACCCCCACACCCGCCTCGGTGCAAGCACGCCCGAGCTACGCCTCCCGAGAGAAGACTGATGGACCCGACCCAACCGCACGTGACCACGAGCTCGGCGGCCGCGGCCACCGCGATCAGACGCCCGACGCGACCCGCCTCCCGCAAGGGTGGTGCGTCACTCGCCATCATCGGAGGTCTCGCGTTGATCGGAGGACTCGCCGGCACCGTGCTCGGCCTGTCACGACCCCGCGAGTACCAGGTCAGTCTCAACGCGCAGATCGATAACGTACTGGTGTTCCCCTCGTGGGAGGCCAACCAGGCGACGGCCCGATTCTCACAGACACTCCGCCGCTCCGACGTGAAGCGCACCGCAGCTGAGACGAGCGGTGTCGACGGCTCGCAGCTCCGAGAGATCGCGGCCTTGAGCAACAACGACTCCTCACTCGTCCAGGTGCTGTTGATCACGGAGGACGCAGACCGATCCTCCGCGACGATCACCACCCTCACCGACACCGCACTGCGCACCCTCGCCGAGAGCGACCGCCGGCCCGACCAGCTTCTCGTCGACCAGAACTCGCAGGAGCTCGCCGCGCTCGATGCGCAGCTGCAGGCGATGTGGACGAGCGTCGCAGTCGCGCCTGGAACTGACCTCGGAAGCCTCTACAACTCATCGAAGCTCGAGTTGGAGATCGACCGCCAACAGCTGACGACCGCCAAGGAGCAGTGGCGCATCGACCAGCTGCAGGCGAGCATCTCCACCCGCGGGC
>JBKJKR010000584.1:0-4097 GCA_046597135.1 Acidimicrobiales bacterium
GTGGCCAGCACCTCGTTGATCTGGCGGGCCAGATCGGCCCGGCGGTGCGCACTGGTGCCGATGCGTCGCTGCAGCGCTTCGATCTCGCGACCAGCGGTGAAGATGCGCAGGGCGGTGAGCTCGGCGACGAGTCCGCCGTGGCGGCGGGCCGCGTCGGCCTGGCGTTCGAGCGGCCGGAGCTGACGACGCACCTCGCGCAGCAGGTCGCTGATGCGCGTGAGGTTCGTCTCGGTCGCGTCGAGTCGGCGCTGCGACTTCTCTCGACGCTTGCGGAACTTCAGGACACCGGCCGCTTCTTCGATGATGGCGCGGCGGTCCTCGGGGCGGGCGTTCAGGACCGCGTCGATCTGACCTTGTGACACGACGACGTGCTGCTGGCGACCCACGCCGGTGTCGGAGAGCAACTCCTGGATGTCGAGCAGGCGGCACGACGAACCGTTGATCGCATACTCGCTGTCGCCGGAACGGAACAGCGTGCGCGTGATCGTCACCTCGCTGAACTCGATGGGCAGCACACCCGCGCTGTTGTCGAGGGTGAGCGACACCTCGGCGCGGCCGAGCGCGGCGCGCTTGGCCGAACCGGCGAAGATCACGTCGTCCATCTTCTGGGAACGCACGGTGCTCGGCGCCATTGCCCCGAGCACCCAGGCAATGGCGTCGACCACGTTCGACTTGCCCGACCCGTTCGGTCCGACCACCACCGTGACCCCGGGCTCGAGGCTGAGCGTGGTCGCGTCCGCGAACGACTTGAAGCCTTTGATGGTGAGGGTCTTCAGAAACATCGGGACGACCCTATCGGGCCTGAACCCAGCGGCCCGCCACCGTGGTGGGAGGTCGTCGGGTGATCACACCTGCGTGTCGCAGTAGTAGGTCCAGTGGCCGTCGTACTTGACCTTCTTGATGGGGGTGCGCGACCGCGGGCTCAGCTTGCTGTCCCGGCCGTACACCTGCAGGTGGTCCTGGTGCTCCCCGGGCTTGCCCGCCAGGTCGGCGAAACCGTGGACGCCGATCGACGAGCCACGGTGCTTGACCGCGTCGTGGATCACCTCGATGAGCGACCGGTACAGCCGGCGCATCTCCTGGGTCGACAACGAGTCGGACTTGCGGTCGTACCGGATGCCCGCTTCGAACAGCACCTCGTCGATGTACACGTCGCCCATGCCCGCGATGAAGTTGGGGTCGAGCAACATCTTCTTCATCGGCTCGGCCCGCTCGCCGACCAACTTCGCGAACTTGACCCACGTCATCGGCTCGTCGAGCGGGTCGAAGCCCATGGTCGCGAGCTCGGGGAGCGCCGTGTCGAGCTCGGCCGCGGGGACGACGAAGGCCTCGGCGTCCTTTTCGAGCTCGGTCAGGCGCAACGATGCGCCCTGGGTGAACGCGATGGTGATCGCGGCGGCCTCGTTGTCGGCGCCTTTGCGGAACGTGCCCGTCTCACCGAGGCGCACCACGAACACGCGGTCCTCGTCGAGGGCGATGAGGAGCAAGAGCCCCCGACGCCGGACGGATTCGATCTTGGCCCCTTCGAGCAGGTCCCCCAACCCCTTCTTGGTGCGGGTGCGCGTGACCGTGGGCGCGACCTGGACGTCGACCGACTTGACCTTGCGGCCGACGATCTCGCGCTCGAGCTCGCGGCGGAGCACCTCGATCTCGGGTAGCTCACGCATTGGCGCACCCTGCTTGTTCATGACGCATGTCGTCGACGTGGAGACGGGGCACAGTGTCCTCAGGGGTTGTGGGCGGTGGGGCAAGCGCAGTCCAGGCACGCCGGGCGGCGTCCTGCTCGGCCTGTTTCTTCGACGTGCCTTCGCCCTGACCGACCGCGGTACCACCGAGGTGGACCACCGCAGTGAAGCGCTTGTCGTGGTCAGGGCCCGATTCGGTGAGCACGTACGTGGGGGCGCCGTCGGAACGCCGCGCCGCCAACTCTTGGAGTCGGGTCTTGTAGTCGTGTCCGCCGGGGCCCGCTGCGGCCTCGTCGATGTGGTCGTTCAGGAATCGGATGATCAGCGCGCGGGCGGTCTCCCAGCCGGCGTCGAGATACACCGCGCCGAGCACGGCCTCGACCGCGTCGGCCAGGATCGACGGCTTGAGTCGTCCGCCGGAGAGCAGCTCGCCCCGCCCGAGCCGGAGGTCGGCGCCAAGGTCGAGCTCGTGGGCGATGCGGGCCAGGGTGGGCGCCGAGACGACTGCGGCGCGCACCTTGGCCAGATGGCCTTCCGCGGCGTCGGGCAGCCGGCGGATGAGGTGATCGGTGACGGCCAGGCCGAGCACGGAGTCGCCGAGGAACTCGAGTCGTTCGTTCGACTCGTCGCCGGCGTGCTCTGCGCACCAGGACCGATGGGTGAGCGCGAGGGTGAGCAACGCCGGGTCGGCGAAGGTGTGCCCGAGGCGCGCGGCGAGGGGCTCGGTCGGGCCGGTCACCGCCGACCCCCCAAGCGGATCAGCCGAGCCGCGCGACGACGTAGTCGACTGCGTCACGCACTGTCTTGAGGTCTTCGAGGTCGTCGTCGTCGATCCGGAAACCGACTGCCCGTTCGCTCAGCTCCTCCTCGATGGCCTCGACCAGTTCGATGAGGGCCAGCGAGTCGGCGTCGAGATCGTCGCGGAACGAGTCGCCTTCGTTGATCGAGGACGGTTCGATCTCGAGGATGTCGGCCAGGCGATCCTTCACGAGGGTGAGGATGCTCGGTCGATCGAGGGGGCCTTGGCCGACGTGCGTTTCCGCGGGCACGATGCCTCCTGGAGATGGGGATGGACGCGGGACGGCCGGAGTGTACACGCCCGCCGTGCCCCACCGTGCGGGCGGTCGCGCCTGGTCCGGCGCGTCGACCGGGCGGCGTGGGCCGTGACTACCCGCTGACGGCCTCGCGGAGGCGGCTGACGATGTCGGCGTCGACCATGTCGTACGCCACTCGCAGGGCGTTGCGGATCGCGTTGGCGTTGGAGCTGCCGTGGCTGATGACGCACACCCCGTCGACCCCGAGGAGCATGGCGCCGCCATAGGTCTCGGGACTGAACTTCGCGTAGAGCGGCAGCAGTGCCGGCAGCAGCGACGCAGCGGCCTCGCGGGCCTCGGGCGTGGCGTCGAAGGCCTCGAGCAACGCCTTGATGACGGTCTTCGTGGTGCCTTCCATGGCCTTGAGGGCCACGTTGCCGGTGAAGCCGTCGGTGACCGCGACGTCGGCGATCTCGCCCATGAGGTCGCGACCTTCGACGTTGCCCACGAACCGGGCGCCGCATGCCGCGGCCCAGTCGACGGAGGCCATGGCCGCGTAGGTCTGCTTGACGAAGGAGTTGCCCTTGCCCGCCTCTTCGCCGATGGAAAGCAGGCCCACCCGGGGCTCGGTGACACCGAAACGGTGGCGGGCGAAGACCGCCCCCATGAGGCCGAACTGCACCAACCACTCGGGTTCGCAGTCGGCGTTGGCCCCTGCGTCGAGGAGCACGACGGGCCCACCGCCCAGCCGGGGAATGGGTGTCGCGATGGCGGGACGGGCCACGCCCTTGATGCGACCCATGCGCAGCAGCGCGCTGGCCATGGCGGCCCCGGTGTTGCCGGCGCTGACCATGGCGGATGCCTGTCCGTCCTTGACGGCCTGGGCGGCCCGGACGAGCGAGCTGTCCTTCAGTTGGCGGACGCTCTTGCCGGGCTCGGCGTCCATGGCGATGACCTCGGATGCGGCCAGCACGGGCAGACCGCCGGTGTCGCCCAGTTCATCCGGGCGGCCGACGAGCAAGATCGGGATTCCGTGTTCTGCGGCGGCGAGACGCGCGCCGGCGACGATCTCCGCCGGGGCATGGTCGCCGCCCATCGCGTCGAGCGCGATAGGGAGCATGGCCGGTCGGCCGGCCTCAGTCGACGTCGATGGCCTGGCGACCGTGGTACCAACCGCAGTTTCCGCACACGACGTGAGGCAACTTGGCCGAGCCGCAGCGCGGGCACACCGAACGAGCCGGCGCTTCGAGCGTCCACGCGGACGCCCGATGGCTCCGTGACTTGCTCTTGGACTTCTTCTTCTTCGGAACGGGCATGGCGGTTCCCTGGAGAGTTTCGATGAATGAGCGGAGGGCACAGACGCCCAGGCACGAAGCGG
>JBKJKR010000027.1:0-7680 GCA_046597135.1 Acidimicrobiales bacterium
CCGCATCGCCCCCGCTCGATGCGCCACCCTCGCGACGCCACCGCACGACCGCCGTCTCGAGGGTGTCGAGCAGCCGTGGCGCCGTGAGCTTGTCCTTGCTCAGATAGCCGTGGGCGCCGTGCTGCAACGCCCACACGGCCAGGTTCTCGTCACCGCGCCCGGTGAGGATGATGACCGGACAGCGCGGCCCATCGGGGCTCAGCAAGGTCGGCAGCAGGTCCGCCGCCGTACTGTCCTCGAGGTGGAAGTCGAGCAGGATCGCGTCGAAGCGGCGCGTCGCCAGCAGCTCGATCATCTCGCGACCGCCGGCCACCTCGGTGACGGTCATGCCTGGCGCGTGCCTCGCGATCATGCGGCGCGCCCGCTCGCGATCGACGTCGTCGTCCTCGACGACGAGCACGTCGATCTCGGCGACCGACGCATCACGTCCGGTATCAGCCAAGGTCATGGGCGCACCGGGGAGTCACTCATCGATTGCGTCTCGACGCGCCACGAGTGGCCACTCCACCACGAACGTCGCCCCGCGACCCGGCCCTGACTCGACACCGATGGTCGCGCCGTGCGCGGTGCACAAACGTTGGCAGACGGCCAGGCCCACACCGGCGTTGTCGGCGTTGTGGTCGTTCGCGGTCTGGAACAGCCGGAAGATCTTCTCGTGCGCGAACAAGGGCACGCCCGGGCCGTCGTCGATGACCTCGATGCGGCAGCACTCGCCCACGGCGCGGGCTCGGATGGTGATCGATCCGTCGGGACGATCGTTGTGCTTCGACGCGTTGGAGACCAGGTTGCGCAGCACCGTCTCGAGGGGTGCCGACGACGCGAGGAACGGCCCGACATCGGCGTCGACGGTGACCGTGAACGTGTCGGGAATCGCTGCCAGCCACAGCGAGCTGGTCACCAGATCTGCGATGTCGATTTGGCGGTAGCCGCCCGCAGTTCGGCCGACCCGTGCGTACGAGAGCAGCTTGTCGATGAGCGCTTCCATGCGCTCGACTCGCGTGCGGATGCGGTCGAGGTTGTTGGCCACCGATGCCGGTGCGTTCGTGCCCAGATCCTCGGTGATCCACTCGACGAGATCGCGAACGCCGCGCAGCGGCGACTTCAGGTCGTGGGAGGCGACGTTGGAGAACTCCTCCAACTCCGCGTTGGCGGCGCGGAGCTGTCGTTCGAGCCGTACTCGTTCGCTGATGTCATGGACTGCAACGAGTGCGAGGGTTGCGCGGTCCGCGGCGATGGTGGCCACCCCGATCTCGACGGGGATCTCGCTGCCGTCGGCATGCAGCACCGCGATGTCGGGGCGCGACCCGAGCGGCTGGTGCGAACGCTCCTCGAACGAGCGGCCCCAGAAGATCATCGGATCCGCGTGGAAGCGCTCGGCGACGAATCGACTGATGTCCTGATCCTGCATCGCCGACTGTTCGTGGCCGACAAGGGTCGACATCTCGCGGTTCACCCGTACGATCAGGCCGTCCTGGTCGAGAAGCACCAGCCCATAGGGCGCGGCCTCGAACGCACCCTCGAACAACGATTCGAGCTTGGTGTCGAGCTTGGCCACGGAGGCCGATCCTTGATGTCGGTGACCCCAGACATCCTGCGGTCACCCATGGGGTCGGCCTTTCGGCGCGCTTTCTGAGGCTTCCGGGCCGGAGGTTCTCGGCGACGATCCGCAGCCTCACATCAACGCATGCACAACAATGTCACCTCGGCCATCGCGGCCTCAGCGCGCGGCGATGTCCTTCACCACGCCGAGGGTGTGGGTCGCGGCGAGCTTGTCGGTGAGGTACTCGGGCGCCTCCTGCGTCTCGATGAACCATCCGGTGGGGCACATGGTGAGGATCTCGACGAAGGAGAAGCCCTCGTCGTTGATCTGCGCCTCGAACGCGCGCTGCAACATCTTGCGCGTGCGGGCGACGTTGCCGGCGTTGTTCACCGCACAGCGCCCCACGAACGCCACCCCGTCGAGATCGGCGAGCATGTTGCTGAGGCGGATCGGGTAGCCGTGCTCGCGCCCGTCGCGACCCTCGAGGGTGTTCTTCGTGCGCTGGCCCAACACGGTCGTGGCCGTGATGTGGCCGCCGGTCTCGCCGAACACCCCGTTGTTCAACATGATGCAGGTGACCCGTTCGCCGCGCGCGGCGGTGTGGATGACCTCCTGCAAGCCCTCGTTGACCATGTCGCCGTCGCCCTGGATGGTGAAGACCACCGTGTCGGGTTTGGCCCGCTTGACGCCGGTGGCCAGCGACGGCGCACGGCCGTGCAACGCCTGTAGGACCTCGCAGTCGAGGTTGTTCGAGAACCCGGTGTAACAACCGATGCCGAAGATGCCGATGGCGCGCTGGATCAGGCCCAGCTCCTCGATGATCTCAAGGACGGACCGCATCGCGATGGGCTCGCCGCAACCTGGACACAAGTGATGCGCGCCGACGTCGATCAGCGCCGGCGTGAAGTCGTCGACGAGCCGCGCATCGGCCGGCGCCTCGCGCGTGGACAGCACGCGCAGCCCTTCGACCCGTTCCACACGTAGGTCACTCATCGTTGTCCTCCGAGATCGGTGAGCACTGCATCGATGCGACGCCGAAGCACCTCGACGTCGAAGTCGGGCGCGATGCCGAACCCTGACGAGTCGAGGCTGAGACCGCCGATGAACCGCACCGGCACGGCACCTTCGAGCGACAGGCGCACGTCGTCGATCATCTGTCCTTGATTGTTCTCGTAGACCGCCACGAGCTTCGCACCCGCGGCTGCATCGCGAAGCGCCGCATCGGGGAACGGGAAGAGCGAGATCGGCCGCACGTACCCCACGCGGTGTCCTTCGCTGCGCAGCTGATCGACCGCGTACCGCACGTACTTTCCCGCCGTGCCGAAGGCGACGACCACGAGCTCGGCGTCATCGCAGAAGCCGACGTCGACGAGACGCTCGACCCCGTCGATCATCGCCGAGGTCTTCGCCGCGGCGCGGAGGTAGTAGTCGGACAGGTCGTAGCCCACGTCGTCGCGCTGTTTGGTGTCGCCCAACGGCGACACGAGCTTGGCCCGTCCGGTGCCGCTGGACGACCCGTCGAGCGCCCAGTCCTTGGGCGGGACCGGCCCGAAGTCGATGGGCTGGATGTCCACCGATTGGTAGGTGTGCGCCAGGTAGTAGTCACCGAAGAAGACCACCGGGTTGCGCCACGTGTCGGCGAGGTGGAACGCGCGCTGGGCCAGCACCGTCGCCTCGGCGACGTCCATGGGCGCGAGCACCGGCGTGCGGTAGTCGCCGTGGCCGCCGCCCCGCGTGGCCTGGAAGTAGTCGCCCTGGGCGCGAGCCATGTTCAGGATCACGAGCGGCAGGTGCGCCATGGCCGCTTCGGCGATGGACTCCTGCATGAGCGACAGCCCTTGGCCGGTCGAACCGGTCGCCGCGCGCGTCCCCGTGGCAGCGGCCCCCCAAGCCATGCCCACCGCCTCGAGCTCGCTCTCGGCGTTGACGCAAGCGCCACCGACCGACGGGAGGCGTTTGGCCATGTGCTCGAGCACCTCGGTGAACGGCGTCATCGGGTAGCCGGCGAAGAACCGGCACCCGGCGGCGATCATGGCTTCGGCGATGGCGCCGGAGCCTTCCATGAGCTGAGTCGTCATCGGGCCTCTCCCTCGTCGTCGCTCGCGTCGTCGACCGAGATCGTGATGGGCTTCGCGAGCTTGTACACCTGGAACACGAAGTCGGGGCAGATCTGCGAGCACGCCTTGCAGCCCGTGCACCCGGGCACGAGCAACGGGTAGCGGTAGCCGCGGGCGTTCACGGTGTGCGTGGTCATGACCAGCACCTTGGGCGGGCAGGCGTCGATGCAGAGATCGCAGCCCTTGCACGCCTCGGTGTCGATCACCACGTGGCCGCGGGTCAGCACCGGGCACCGTCCCATGCAGGAAGCACGTCGCGGGCGACCGAGTCGAAGCCGGCACGCAACGCCGCCTGGTTCAGCTCGATGTGCTTCGTGCGATACGGCGGCAGCGACTGCGGCACCGCTTCGAGCAGCGCGTCGAGCGTGACGAGCCCCGTGAGCGCGCACAGCGCGCCGACCATGACCACCGAGGCGGTCATGATGTTGCCGGCGTCGACGGCGATGTCGGTTGCGGGGATGTCGAACACGTGCAGGCCCTCGCGGGGCACGTCGCCGCGGAACACCGTGATGTTCACGAGCAGCAGGCTGCCCGGCCGGAGACGCTCCTTGACGAACGACCAGTAGTCGTGGTGCATCACGATCGACGCCCATGCCGACGGCACGGTGGGCGGGGCGAGGATCGGACCGGTGGCCACCACCACGGTGGCGTCGGTGTTGCCGCCGCGCATCATGCCGCCGTAGCTCCCGAAGAGCATGACCTCGCGGCCGTCGATCACCGCGGCCCGCGCCACGAGTTGGGCGGCGAGCTGCACACCCTGACCACCGATGCCGGTGAGCAGGAGCTCGCGCTCGGTGCCGGTGCTGGACACGGGCATCAGTCCTTCAGCTCCACGACGATCTCGTAGAACTCCTCGTTGCCGACGTTGATCGCCGTCTCGATGCCGCCACGCTTCGCGTAGAGCACGTTGCCGGGTGCGATGTCACCTTCGATGTAGTCGATGCCGGGCCACTCACCCCCGGAGTCGGGCTCGAACTTGGCCGCCATCTTGTCGCCGGACACCTGGATCATGATGTAGTCGAGATCGTGACGGTGAAGGCTCGACGCTTCGCCCGGCTTGAGCCGCATCTCCCACACCTTCACGCGATCGTTCTCCATGAGGAGCTTCGTCGCGATGCCCCCGAAGTCTCGATCTTCAGCCATGTCATTCCCCCATTTGTTTCGTTGCACGTCGTGTAGGACCGGTGGTTGCCGAGCCGGTGGATGCCGGGCCGGTGAGCGCCCGCAGGGCGAAGTCGACGAGATGGTCGACATCAGCCGGGCGCGGCGTCGTTCTGTTGCGAAGATGCCAGCCGAGCGCGCCGAAGGCGAGCTGATAGATCGCATCGGCATCGGCTCGCGCGTCGGCGGACGCGAGATCCGCGTTCGACTCGATGACGTCGGTGAGTTGGTCGAGCAGCAGCTGCTCGGACACGCGGTGCTCGGCCGGGTAGCGCTCGACCAGACGGTCGATGCTCGCCACGAACGGACGGGTTCGCGCGGCGACCGTCGCGTCGCCGGCCTGTGCGAGCACCGCGGTGATCCAGGCGCGCAACTGACCCGCGCCGGTGGACTCACGGGTCATGCGGCGGCCGATCGACGTGGCGAGCCGCCGGCGCCCGTCGTCGAGCAGCATGACGAACAGCTCGTCCTTCGATTTGAAGTGGCGGTAGAAGGCCGGCGTCGACAGCTTCGCCTCGCGCAGGATGTCGCGCATCGTCGGGTCGACGTTGCCCGTGCGCTCGATCACGCGGTACGTCGCGTCGATGATGCGCTCGATCTCGGCGACGTACCCCGCGTGGCGGTCGGCCAGCGACCGATCGGCACGACGGTGCGCGACGGAGACCGGGACGGGTGCTGTCGCGTGAGCCACGTCACGAGGCTAACACAGCGATCCTGATCGGAAAAACGCCGTTTTCATCGTGCTATCCTCCGCAGACTTTCGAGGGGGAGAGAACGACGATGGCAGTCCGACCCGTTCCTGAAACCGGTCCGCTGGTGCTCGGCATCCTGTACCCGACCGCATGGTTCGGCGACGACGCGGCGCTCGCCGCCGAGATCGCCACGATCCGGGCGATCGACCCACGCATCGAGGTGCGCACCGTCGAATACGACGAACCGCACGAGCTCCGCACCTTGCGTGGCCGCGCCGGCGGCGCCGAGATCTCACGCGAGCTCGCGCCGGTGCTCACCGAGGAGCACCGCGCGATGTTCGCGAGCGTGCACGGTGTGGTCGCACTCGACCTTCCGTTCGATGTCGGGACCATCGCCCCCGCCCTCACCTGGGTCCAAGGCGTGGGGGCCGGCTCCGCACAGTTGCAATCGGCCGGCCTCGCGGATGCCGGCATCCGCCTCACCACCAGCGCGGGCAGCAACGAGGTCGCCATCGCCGAGTTCGTGGTCGGCCGGGTGCTCCAGGAGCGCAAGCGGTTCCGCGAGATCGACGAGCACCAGAAGTGCCACGTCTGGGCCGATCTCTACGGCACCGAGCTCGCCGGCGCCACCGTGGGCCTCATCGGTCTCGGCGCCATCAACGCCGCGGTTGCCGCCCGCCTCGCCGCGTTCGGCGTCACCGTGCTCGCCTCTCGCCGTTCCGCGCGTCCGGGCGACACCGCACCGCACATCGACGAGCTGTACCCCACCGCTCGCCTGCACGAGATGTTCGCCCGCTGCGACACCGTCATCTCCGCGGTGCCCGAGACGCCCGAGACCATCGGCCTCATCGACGCCGCGGCCATCGCGGCCATGCGCCCCGGTGCGTTCTTCGTCAACGTGGGCCGCGGCACGTTGCTCGACGAGCCGGCGCTCATCGCGGCGCTGCAGAGCGGTCACCTGCGCGGCGCCGCGCTCGACGTGGCGAGCGAAGAACCGCTGCCGGCCGACAACCCATTGTGGGATGCCCCCAACCTCTACCTCTCGTATCACTGCTCGAGCTCGCCGGCGGCGCTGTTCGTGAACCTCCATCGGTTGTGGCGCGACAACATCGTCGCTTTGCTCGCAGGACACGAGCTGCGCAACGAAGTCGACCTCACCCGCGGGTACTGAGCTTCGGGTCGGGTGGGCCGCTGGCCGGGCCCGGGCCTAGAGTGATGATGCCGCGCATGAGCGAAGTCCGGTGAGATTCCGGCGCTGTCCCGCAACTGTGGTTCCACCGCAAAGGTGGACGAGTCAGGTCGCCTCCTGCGCGGTGTACGCGACAGCTCTCGAGGACCAGAGCGATTCGCACGGTCGTTCTCCGGCCGTGGGGTCAATCCCTCGACCCAACCGGAGGACCCATGAAACGTCTTGCACTCTCGCTCACCCTCGTCGCCCTGCTGGCGGCCGCATGCGGTGACGACACCACCTCGCCCGCCGCCACGGGTGGGGCCATACCCACCACACCCAGCGCCTCGGGTAGCACTGCGTCGGCCGCGCCGCAGCGCATCGTGTCGTTGTCGTCGACCGCCACTGAGACCTTGTTCGCGATCGGTGCGGGCAAGCAGGTCATCGCCGTCGACGATCAATCGAACTACCCGGCCGAGGCCCCGAAGACCGACCTGTCGGGCTATACCCCCAACATCGAGGCGATCGCCGCGAAGAAGCCCGACCTCGTCGTGATCTCCACCGACACCGACGGTCTCAAGGCCAAGCTCGAGGCGCTCGACATCACCGTCGTCCGCCAGGACGCGGCCAAGACCCTCGACGAGGCCTACGCCCAGATCACCGAGCTCGGCAAGGTCACTGGGCATGACGCCGCGGCGGCGACCACCGTGACGAGCATGAAGGCCGCCATCGAGGCGTCGAAGAAGAAGGTGACCAAGCCGGCGGTGCGGGTGAAGGTGTACCACGAGCTCGACAACACGCTGTACTCCGTGTCGTCGAAGAGCTTCGTCGGTGAGCTGTACGCGCTGCTCGGGCTCGAGAACATCGCCGACGCGGCCGACAAGGATGGCATCGGCTACCCGCAGCTGAGCGCCGAGTACCTCATCGCGCAGAACCCGGACTTCATCTTCCTGGCCGACACCAAGTGCTGCGGCCAGAACGCCAAGACGGTCGCGGCTCGAC
>JBKJKR010000049.1:0-3002 GCA_046597135.1 Acidimicrobiales bacterium
CGCTTGGAGTCCCAGTCGACCCCGAATCCTTCGAGCTCGGCAACCGACGACGCCTCGCCGCTGCCGAAGTCGACGCGTCCGTTCGACAGCAGGTCGAGGGTGCCGATGCGCTCGGCGACGCGCGCGGTGTGATTGATCTCGACCGGCAGCTGCACGATGCCGTGGCCGAGCCGGATGCGCCTGGTGCGTTGGCTGCACGCGGCGAGGAAGAGCTCGGGCGACGCCGCGTGACTGTACTCCTCGAGGAAGTGGTGCTCGACGGACCACACCTGATCGAACCCGAGTCGATCGGCGAGCTCGACCTGGTCGAGCGCGTCGACGAACAGCTGGTGCTCGTCGTCGGGGCCCCAGGGTCGTGGCAACTGGAGCTCGTAGAAGAGTCCGAACTTCATGATGGGTGTGCTCCGTTCGCTGCCGCAGCGTGATTGCGCGTCGGGTCGTTTCGCAACACCTCGGCAGCCTCGGCGGCGACGACCGTGCCGGCGAAGAAGTCGGGGTTCATGCCGCCGTGCAGGCGCACGGCGTTCTCGAAGGTGAAGTCGCGGAAGTCGGCAGGTGTCATGAGGCCGTCGTCGACGAGCTCGTACGCCTCGGTGAGCACCTTGCGCATGTCCTTCACGTCGAAGTGGCCGATGTCGGATCCGAGCATCGCGTTGAGCCGAGCGCCGAACGGGTTGAGCCGCGTGTCGAACGCTGCGGCGGCCATGCGATCGTCACCCTCGCACCCGAAGTAGAACGGCGGTACGAACAGGTCGTGGACGTCACGCTCGGAGGTGAGCGCGCACGCCGACCAATCGTCGAGCTCCTCGGGATGATCCGACCACAGCGAGTCGGTCACGACGCGATCGCGCAGTGCCTGGACCTTCGGGTGCGCATAGCCGTCGATCAGCGACGCAAAGAGGTCGGTGTCGAGTCGGGTCGGGTCGAGGTGCATGATGTCCTCACCGTTGCGCTTCTCCCAGTGTTCGAGCATCCGACAGAAGAGGCTCTGGCCCCAGGTGACGCCTCCTTCGAGGAAGCCGAGCCGCAACGTCGGGAAGCGCCGGGTGACGCCACCGAAGAACAGCGACTTGGCGAGCGCCTCGCCACCCGCGGCGAACCCACCGATCTGGTTGTACTGGTGCCGGCTGACCGACGCATGGTTCGCCCAGCCGATCGGGCCGGAGTGGAACGTCGGCGCGACACCGAGCTCGATGCACTTCGCCCACACGGGGTCGTAGTCGTACGGGCTGTCGATGCCGAAGCAGTCCTGGTACAACGCGTGACGCCCGAGCTCGGGGTGTTCGCGCGCCACCTTCGGCACGGGACGGAGCACATCGCCCGCGAACACCGCGGCCTTGAGGCCGAGCACGCCGATCGCGTACTCGAGCTCCTCGATGGCCTCGCCGGGCGTGTGCATCGGGATGACCGCTGCGGGGGTGAGACGATCGGCGTAGGGCCCGAACATCGTCGCGTTGTACATGTTGAACGCGCGGGCTGCGGTCCGCCGCAGTTCCTCGTCGTGCATGCCCGGCAGGGTGATGACGAGCAGACCCTGCCCCGGGTACACGATGCTGAAGTCGAGTCCGATCTCCTCCATGCGGGCGTGCAGCAGCCCCGGCAGCGCAGTGGTCGCCCGGTCGAGCGTGTTCTCGGTGGGCACGGGCCACCACACCGGGACTGCGGTGCGCTCGTCGTCGCGCTGGTCCTGGGTCTGGCGGAACGCCCGACGCGCGTGCATGAAGTACGCCATGAGCTTGTCGACGACCTTCGGCCCGCCGACGTCGCGTACGAAGTCGAGCACGACGGCGAGCACCTCGAGTTGATGACCGTCGGCATCGACGATCGGGTGGTCGAGTTGCGACCGAACCGCGCGGAGCTCCGCGGATGGTTCACGTGAACTTGCCATGACCGGCCCCCTTGGCGAGCCCGGCCGTCGAGCACCATCGCTAGACAGCCAAGCGCTTGCTTGGCTACGGTAGCAAGGCCCATGGACGTGGGCAACCGCATGGCTGCATCACGCAGCACGTGCCGGACGGTTCGGGGGGCGGAGATGGGCGAGGCGTATATCGTCGACGCGGTGCGGACACCGATCGGTCGGCGCAACGGCGCCCTTCGTGGCGTTCACCCGGGCGACCTCGGCGCCCACGTGCTGCGGTCGATCGTGCAACGCAACGACTTCGACCCGGGGGTCGTCGATGATGTGATCTTCGGCTGCTGCGACACCATCGGACCGCAGTCCGGTGACATCGCGCGCACCTGCTGGCTCGCCGGCGGTCTGCCGGAGCACGTGCCGGGGACGACCGTCGACCGCCAGTGCGGCTCGTCCCAGCAGGCGGTGCCCGTCGCGGCGGAAGGGGTCATGAGCGGCACGCAGGACGTGGTCATCGCGGGTGGCGTGCAGAACATGAGCATGATCCCGATCAGCGCCGCCATGACGGTTGCTGCGCAGTTCGGCTACGACGACCCGTTCGTCGGCTGCGATGGCTGGGACGCTCGCTACGGCGGCGAGGAGGTGTCGCAGTTCCGCGCGGCCGACATCGTCGCGGAACGCTGGAACATCTCGCGCGACGCAATGGAGGAGTTCGCGATCAACTCGCACGTCCGGGCGCTGCGAGCCATCGCCGAGGGTCGTTTCGACAACGAGATCGTGCCCATCGCCGGAGCCTTCCACGACGAGGGCCCACGCGAACCCGACGTGGCGAAGATCCGATCGCTGCGCACGCTGCGGCCGGATGGGCGCATCACCGCGGCGCTCGCGTCGCAGATCTCCGACGGGGCCTCCGCGGTGCTCGTGTGCTCGGAGCGCGCCGTCCGGGAGCACGGCCTACAGCCCCGCGCTCGTGTGCACTACCTCGGGCTGCGAGGCGCGAGCCCCATCGACATGTTGACCGCGCCGATCCCGGCCACCACGATCGCGCTCGATCGCACCGGACTGTCGGTCGACGACATCGACGTCGTAGAGATCAACGAAGCGTTCGCGTCGGTGCCCATCGCCGGAGCCTTCCACGACGAGGGCCCAC
>JBKJKR010000066.1:0-3374 GCA_046597135.1 Acidimicrobiales bacterium
AGCTGCATCGTTCGATCGGCGAAGTGCTCGCGCTTCTCAAGGAGGAGTTTCCCGACGTAACCATCTCCAAGATTCGCTTTCTCGAGAGCCAGGGCCTGCTCGACCCCGAGCGCACCCCATCGGGCTACCGCAAGTTCTACGACACCGACGTCGAGCGCCTGCGGTGGATCCTGCGCCAGCAGCGCGAGAACTACCTGCCACTGAAGGTCATCAAGGATCGGCTGGTGGGCGGCGACTCGACCGACAGCGCCGAAGACGATGACGGTGGCGTCGACCCGGTCGCCCACATCGACACCGCCCCGGCGCCGGCCACGGCCCCGAAGGCGGCGCGGCCGGCCACGGTGCCGAGACCGCCCGCGGGTCGCGCCACGGCGCTTCCCCCTCGCATCGGCGAGCTCGCAGGCGATCCCGGGGGCCCGCGTCGAGTGCTGCCCGAGCCGTCGATCTTCGCCGCACGCGGCCTTACGGCCGCGCCGGGCGCCGAGTCGGCCGCCCCGGCATCGCACGTCGCTCCGGCGGTCCACGCCGAAGCGCGCCACGAGAGCCGCCCTGAGGGGCGCATCGATCTCACCTCGGTCAGCATGACCGCGCAGGAGCTGAGCGATGCCACTGGCCTGCGCCCCGCCGACATCGCCGAGCTCGAACGCTTCGGGCTGCTCGCGCACCGCACCGTGGGCAACGTTGCCGTGTACGACCATGAAGCACTGGTCGTCGCCCGGCTCGCCGCAGGCTTTCGGGCTCATGGTCTCGAACCGCGTCACCTGCGCATGTTCAAGGTGGCCGCTGACCGCGAGGCGGCGTTGTTCGAGCAAGTGGTGTTGCCCCTGGCGCGCCAACGCACGGTCGAAGCGCGCCGCGCTCTGCAGGACACCCTCACCGACCTGTCGCGCCTCACCGACAGCCTGCACTCGGTGTTGTTGCAGAGCGTGCTGCGCGAGCTCGATTGACGGTCGAGAATCCGGCGCTCCGGTGCGCCACGATGCACGTTTCGCCTCTCGCGCGTGCGCACACGCGCCGGGTAGGGTGCAGCCCATGATCGACATGGAGCTCGTCGGCGTGCGCATCGAGGCGCCGGCCAACACCCCGTGCGTCCTGTTGCGCGAGCAGGTCGGCGACCAACGGATCCTGCCGATCTTCATCGGTCCCTCCGAGGCCCAGGCCATCGTGCTGGCGCTCGACGGCGTGGTCACGCCGCGGCCCATGACCCACGATCTCATCGTCAACCTGTTGCGCGACCTCGGCGCCACGCTCGACGCGGTCGTCGTCACCGATCTGCAGGACAAGACGTTCTTCGCCGAATTGCACCTCACTCGCGCCGGGGTCGTCACCGTGGTGTCGTGCCGTCCCTCCGACGCCATCGCCGTGGCCGCCCGGCTCGGCACGCCGATACGGGCTTCCGAGGCGGTGCTCGACCTCGCCGGCATCCGCCCGCCCGACGAGGACGCCGAGCAGGAAGAAGTGGTCGAAGAGTTCCGCGAGTTCATCGAGAACATCAACCCCGAAGATTTCCTCTGAGCTGACGCGTTCGCGCGTTGCGCGCGCAGATTCGCGCGGTGGTCGTTGACGGCGCGCGTGTACCGTCGTACGCTGGGCATATCACATCGACGGAATTTCGTGCATGTCACCTGGTCGGATCGACCCGGGACCCACGTGTTCGATCATCGGGAGAACCCATCGTGAGCACGTCCGCGACCCAGGCGACCACCGGCTACAGCGGCAAGCAGACCGCCGAAGTGGTGGGCATCACCTACCGCCAACTCGACTACTGGGCCCGCACCGATCTCATCCGTCCGTCGCTCGTCGATGCGGCCGGCAGCGGAAGCCGTCGTGCCTACAGCTACCGCGATCTGCTCGAGCTCAAGGTGATCAAGAACCTCCTCGATGCGGGCATCAAGCTCGAGTCCGTGCGCGAGGTGTTCGACTACCTGCGCGAGCACCTCGGCGAGGACGTGGCCAGCGTCAACCTGGTGATCTCGGGCAACAAGTCGGTGCTCGTCAAAGATGGCGACGACATCATCGACCTCGTGCGCCACGGGCAGGGCGTGCTCAACATCCTGCCGCTCGGCGGGGTCAAGGACGAGATCGACGCGGCCATCGTGCAGCTCTTCCCCGATCGTGCGGCCGCGACCGCAACGGATGCGGCGAGCCCGGCCACCGCCGCAAACGGGTAGGCAAATCCGCGCAGGTAGCATCCCGCGAATGCAACTGAAGCACTCGCCGCTCGATGCGGCGCACCGCGCGCTCGGCGCGAAGATGGTCCCCTTCGGTGGGTGGGAGATGCCGCTCGTTTACGAGCACGGCACCATCGCCGAGCACACCCGCTGTCGCGAGGCGTGCGTCATGTTCGACGTGAGTCACCTCGGCACGGTCCGCGTGAGCGGGCCCGACGCGTTCGCACAGCTGCAGCGGGCGTTCACGAACGATCTGCGACGCATCGCCCCCGGCCGCGCCCAGTACACGCACCTGCTCGACCCGGACGACGCATCGGTCATCGACGACCTCATCGTGTGGTGGCTCGACGAGACCACGTTCCAGGTGATGCCCAACGCATCCAACACCGACCGGGTCGACGCCGCGTTGTCGCACACCGGTGCCGACCTCACCGCCGTCGACACCACCTCGTCGCGCGCCGTGATCGCGGTGCAGGGCCCGACCGCGCGCGACGTGCTGCGCACGTTCTTTCCCGCGGCGGCCGAGGTCGAACGGTTCGCCGTGCAGCGCCTCGAGTGGGGCGAGGTCTCCTGCGTCGTGGCCGGCACCGGCTACACAGGCGAGGACGGCGTCGAGATCGCCGTCGCCTCCGAATCCGCCGTCGACCTGTGGGACGCGCTGCTCGCCGCGGGTGCGTACCCCGCGGGGCTCGGCGCCCGCGACACGTTGCGGCTCGAGGCCGGTCTCCCGTTGCACGGTCACGAGCTCGGTTCGGGCATCACCCCGTTGCAGGCCGGCCTCGGTTGGGTCGTCGGGTGGGACAAAGGACCGTTCCAAGGGCGCGACGCACTCGCACTCGAGCGCGAGCGTGGGGTGACCCGTCGGTTGCGCGGTCTCGTCACCGAAGGTCGTCGGCCGCCGCGCGCCGATCAACAGGTGCTCGTCGATGGGCGTGTCGTCGGCGTGGTGACGAGCGGGAACTTCTCGCCCGTGCTGCAACAGGGCATAGCGCTCGCGTTCTGTGATCCCGCGGTCGCGATCGGTGACGAGGTCGACATCGACGTGCGTGGCTCCCGCGTGCCCGCACGTGTGATCAAGCTGCCGTTCATCACGCGGCGCTGAGCGTCATCGCGCCTAGCCGGCGGCCGCGTCCGGCGTCACCATCGAACGTCACATCGCGGACCGGGAAGCACCAGGCACCGAGCGGTGTTGAAAGCCCTGAA
>JBKJKR010000194.1:0-2795 GCA_046597135.1 Acidimicrobiales bacterium
CTGATCCTCAGTCGTCATCGTCGCGTCCGTCGCGACGGCTGCGTTCGCGGTCGTCGCGAGAGTCGTCGCCGCGGCGATCGTCACCCGCGGCCAACGACCCGGCGGTGGCCGTCGGGCGGGGCGTCGTGCTGGCCGGCGCCGGTGGCGTCGTCACGACCGCTGCCGGACGCGCCGTGACCACCGTCGATGACGTCGGCGGCGGAACGGTCGGGAGGAGCGTGAGGGTGGTCGTGGTGGTGGTCGTCGCGCTGCGGTTGTCGACGGACGTGCTCGTGGCGGTCGCCGGCGGATCTGCGGCGACCGACGCCACGGGTCGGATCTCCATCTCCCCGACGTTGTCGGTGGGCGGCGAGACGAGGATGCCCAAGTTCACCGCCATTGCACTCGATTCGGCAACCACGGTCAGAAGGATCGCGCCCCCGGCGGCGATGACGGTCTTGCGGTCCATCGGCGTCTCCTGGTTGGCGGATGTCGGATCACGGCGCGCGGCCGCCGGTGCAACTCGATCGTTCGTCTCGTTCGACGGTACGGACCCGACCCTCAGGTCCGCCGCCTCGGACCGTTAGCATTCGGTTAAGAAGCGCCCGCCCGACATCACGGCTGCGTACGGTAAATCATGCATGTGCTCGTGGTCGAGGATGACCCAACCATCGCCGACCCGCTGCTGGCCGGCCTCGCACGGGCCGGTTTCACCGTGGCTCATGCGCCACCGGCTACGCCGCGCTCGAGCCCACCGACGCCGGCTGCATCCTCCTCGACCTCGGCCTGCCCGATCTCGACGGCATCGATGTGTGCCGCCGGCTTCGAGCGGTCAGCTCGGTACCGATCATCGTCGTGAGCGCCCGGGCCGACGAGCTCGACCGGGTCAGGCTGCTCGAGCTCGGGGCCGACGACTACGTCGTCAAGCCGTTCGGCATGCGCGAGCTCGTGGCGCGCATCCGGGCCGTGACCCGCCGCTCCGTGTACGCGCCCGACGAGCCGGTCGATGCCGGCGCGTTGAAGATCGAACTCCTCAGCGCCGGACCGGGCGCAGTGCGCGGCATCGGGTTCCGCTTCGAACCACCGCAGGTGCAGCCACCCGGATGACCCGACGACTCGTCCTGTCCTATCTCGCGATCACGCTCTTCGTGCTGGCCGTGCTCGAGATCCCGCTCGGCATCACGTTCGCGTCGCGCGAAGAGGGCGGCTCTTCGCTGACACCGAGCGCGACGCTCGCGTCTTGGCCACCGTGTTCGAGGACAGCCTCGAGCACGGCGACGCGCTCCTCCCGATCGAGGCCTACGGCTATGCGGCCCGAACCGGAGGGCGTGTCGTGTTGGTCGATCGCGACGGCACCAGCCTCATCGACACCTCGCCCGCGCTCGAGCTCGGTCGCGACTTCTCGAGCCGACCCGAGATCGCCGAGGCACTCGCCGGCGAGCGTGTCGACACGTGGCGGCCGCTCGCGGAAGAACGCTCGGTGACCCTCGACTACCTCGGCCCCGTGACGGTTCCGGCGGTAGCCATGCGGGGCGCGGTCGAGCAGATCCTCGACAACCTGCTCTCGAACGCCCTCGAGGTCGCGCCAGACGGCTCGAGCATCCGGGTCGTCGCGGCGACGTCGACCACCGCAGCGTCGCTGTCGGTCATCGACGAAGGACCCGGCATGTCGGACGCGGAGATCGCCCAGGCCTTCGACCGCTTCTTCACGACCAACGGCACCGGCCTCGGCCTGGCGATCGCACGCCAGCTCGCTCAGGCGAGCCGCGGTTCCGCGCGACTGCGCCGCGCGCCGGGTGGCGGACTCGACGTGAGCATCACATTGCGTCGTGCGTCGGACCGCTCACCGAACTGACCACTCGACGCGACCACCGCCGCAAGTCGTTCGACGGCCGTGTCGAGCTCGGCCGGACCGAGCCCGGCAAACGACAACCGCACCATGTCGCGATGCTCCGCGCCGATGGAGAACGCTGCGCCCGGCACGAACGCAACCCCCGCAGAGAGCGCCGCCGGAAGCAGCGCGGTTGCATCGATGCGGTCGGCCAGACGGACCCAGGCGAACATGCCGCCCTCCGGCTCGCGGGTGAGCACCAACGTCCCGGCGCTTCGTCCGAGCGCCGCGCACATCGCGTCGGCGCGGCGCCCGTAGGCCGAGCGGAGCGCCTCGAGGTGCGCCGGGAACCAGCCCGATCCGAGCGCACGAGCGACGATCGCCTGCGCGAACGATGACGTGTGCAGATCGGCCGTCTGCTTCTGGCGCACGAGCGGAGCCATCAACCACGCCGGCACACGGGCCCAGCCGACGCGCAGCCCGGGCGCCAGCGTCTTCGATGCGGAACCCAACGTCACGACGTTCGCGCCGAAGGACCGGATGGGCGCGAGGTGCTCACCGCGGAACCGCAGCGCACCGTACGGATCGTCCTCGATCACCAGGAACCCGTACCGATCGGCCAGCAACGCGAGATGACGGCGGCGCTCGGCCCGGAGCGTGCAGCCCGACGGATTCGAGAAGTTGGGAACCACGTAGCAGAGCTTCGGGCGGAGACCCGCGGCCAGCAGCTCGGCCAGCCGCGACGTGTCGAGCCCGTCCGCGTCCGCGCCCACCGGCACGATGCACGGCCCTTGGGCGCGCAGCGCCTGGAGCGCCCCCAGATACGACGGCGACTCCACCACGACCACATCACCTGGGTCGAGTACTGCCCGCGCCACCAGGTCGAGGCCTTGCTGCGAACCGGTCGTGATCAGCACGTCCTCGCCACCCGACCCACCATCGCGGCCGGCCTCGCCGCGTCCGATGAGCGCCCGCAGTTCGTCGG
>JBKJKR010000289.1:0-3085 GCA_046597135.1 Acidimicrobiales bacterium
GGGCGAAGTCCTCGGTTCGGAGCGCAGGGAACTGGAGCAACAGGTTCCCCATGTCGCCCTTCGGGTCGAGGACGAGCACCGGCACCTTGGCCTGGAGGGCCTCCTCCAGCAGGACGATGCCGGCACCCGTCTTGCCCGACCCGGTCATGCCCACGATCACCCCGTGCGTGGTGAGGTTCCCCGCTTCGTAGAAGACCGGGTCGTTCGCGCGCTTGTGATCGGAGTTGAGCTTGTCGCCGAGGTAGAAGGATCCCTTTGGGACATCGGGCATGGCAGGCCTCCGCAGTCGCGATGAACGGGCGGGAGTCTAGGGAACCGGTCCGCCCCGTTCGCTCACCCGCCGGCGCGAAGCGGTGAAGCCCGCGTGAACGGCGCCGATTTCGCCGAGCCGCCGCAGGCCACGCTGGGTAGATTCCGGTTTGCGGATCACATCACGACGCTGAGGAGCGCCCATGAGTCTGAAGGACAACCTGAGCAAGTTCGCCGGCAAGGCGAAGGTCGTGGCCGAGAAGTCGGGCGACAAGATCGCGAGCGGCGTCGACAAGGCCACCGACATGGTCGACAAGAAGACCGGCGGCAAGCATCACGACAAGCTCGAGAAGCTCGACAACCTGGCGGCCAAGCTCGACAAGAAGGCCGGCGCCACCGCCGACGACGCGGCTGACGCCGTCACCGACGCCGCTGCGCCGCCCACCGACACGCCGCCCACCGCCGCGCCCTCCACTGACACGCCGCCGGAGTTCCCGACCCCGCAGGCCTGAGCCCCTCGTGCGCCGGCGCGATCACGCGTCGGCGCGCGGCACCCGCACCCAACGCTCACCATCGTGGCGGCGCACCAGGCGCGCCGGCACCCCGGCCAGCACGGCGTAGTCGGGGAACTCGCCGCTCACCACTGCGCCGGCGGCGACCACGGTGTGTCGCCCGAGCTTCGTGCCGGGCAGGATCACCGCGCCGTGGCCGAGCCATGAGCCTTCGCCGATGGTGACCGGCGCATTGGTCCACATCTGCACGCCGATCGGCTCCACGAGATCCTCGTACCCGTGGTTCTGGTCGGTGATGTAGACGAAGTGACCGGTGAAGACGTCGTTGCCGATCTCGATGCGTTCGTGGGCCACGATGCCGATGCCCTTGCCGAGCAGGCAGCGATCACCGATGGTCAGTATCGGTGCGCCGCCCAGGTGCGCCGTGGTGGGCATGCCCGTGCTGAGCGTGGCCAGCGGGCCCACATGGGTGTGCGCACCGATCTCGATGCGCTGCTCGCCCATGAGCGCCGTGGTCGGGAACATCAGCACCGTGCCCTTGCCGAACCGGGCGAATCGTTTCGCGGTGCGGGTGTTCGACCGGATCGATCCGTGGCGCACCGCTGCGTGCCACCCGCGCTGGATGAGGTCGGCGACGAAAGCGGGCACGGCGAGAATGTAGCGTCGGCCAGGTGAGCACGGTCACCATCATCGACACCCACACGCACGTCGTCTCGCACGACCGCGACGCCTACCCGATGCAGCCGCCGGCCGACCTCGCCCGCATGGGCTGGTTCGACGAACACCCGGTCGATGCGGTCGATCTGCTCGACGCCCTCGACTCGGGCGGGGTCCATGGGGCGGTGCTCGTCCAGGCGAAGGGGGCGTACGCATACGACAACGCCTATGCCGCCGATGCGCTCGCGATCGCACCGCAGCGTCTGGTGGGCGCGTCCATCGTCGACATGGGCGCCCGCGATCGCATCGAGCAGCTCGAGTACTGGACCGTCGAACGCGGCATGCGCGGCACGCGCCTGTTCAACATCCCGCCCGTGACCCCACGGTGGCTCGACGACCCGTCGATGTCGACCGTGCTCGATCGGTGCCGAGAGCTCGGGGTGCGGGTCGCGCTGTGCATCCTCGCCGATGACGTGCCACGCGTGCGCACGTTGTGCGCCATGGCCGGCGACCTGCCGATCGCGCTCGACCACTGCGGGTTCATCGACCTGCTGGGTGACACCAGCGCGCTCGACGCGCTGGCCGACGTCGAGAACCTGCGGCTCAAGATCACCACCACGTTGCTCGAACCGGCGCTGCACGCGGGCCGTGACCCGCGCGAGGTGCTCGAACGCATGTGCGACGTGTTCGGCGTCGAGCGCCTCATGTGGGGGAGCGACTACCCCCAGCACCACAGCGAGCCCTACGCCGAGATCGTCGACCTCGCCCGCCACGCCTGTTCTCGGCTCACCGCGGCGGAGCAGGCCCGGTTCCTCGGCGGCACCGCGCTCGAGCTCTGGCCCGAGCTCGCGCCCTGACCGGAGCCCTTGCGTTCAACCGTTGCCCTCAGCCGTTGTCGCCGGCCACGTCCGGGTTGCGCATTGCGTCGATGATGGCGTCCATTCGCGTGGTCTCGCCTTCGCGGGTCTGGCCGCCGGCGTCGAGGAACCGTTGCATCGGTGCCATGTGACCACGTGCGTTCACCAGTGATCGGAACTCGTTGGTCTCGGTGACGAACTGCGGCTCGGCCGCGTAGATGCCCGCGTCGATCGCCCGCTTCGCGGCCTGCACCGCCTCGGGGGGCCATGCCGCGATCCGCTCGGCGAGTCTCGTGACGAACGGCCGCAACTCGTCGGACGGGAGCACCCGGTTCACGTAGCCGATGGCCGCGGCCTCTTCGGCGTACACATCGCCGCCGCCGAGGATGATCTCGAGCGCGCGTGCCCGACCGACGAGGCGGGCCAGGAACTGGGTGCCCCCGGCCCCCGGCAGGATGCCCATCGGCACCTCGGGCTGGCCGAGCACCGTACGTGGGCCGGCGAAGCGCATGTCGAGTGCGCTCAGGAACTCGCTGCCCCCACCGCGAGCGTGGCCGTCGATCATGCCGATCGTGGGCTTGGCGAAGCGCCGCACCCGTTCGAATATCGCCTCGGCCGGGTTCGGCACCGTGGCCGGTTCCGGGTTGTGCGGCATGCGCATGATGCCTTCGACATCGCCGTGCATCATGAAGAAGTCGGGATCGGCGCTCTCGAACACGAGCACGTGCACGGCCGGGTCACGCTCGGTCCGGTCGAGCACCCCGACGAGCGCCGCCATGAACCCGCCGTCGACGAGGTGCTTGGGTGGGT
>JBKJKR010000217.1:0-3520 GCA_046597135.1 Acidimicrobiales bacterium
CCATGGTGTTGGCCTTGCCGTCGGAGAACGCGGCGAGGTTGCGGGTGCGGGCGCCCTGGGCGAGGTTGCCGTGCATCTCGACCGCGGGGACACCGGCTGCGATGAGCTGTCGGGTGAGCTGCTTGGCGCGGTGCTTGGTGCGGGTGAACACCATGGTGCGCCCCGGGGCCGACGCGAGGTCGACGAGCACGGGGACACGATCTGCGTTGGTCACGTGCAGCACGTGATGGATCATCTCGGCGTTCTCGGACTTGTCGGAGTCGACGCTGTGGGTGACCGGGTCGGTGAGGTACTTGCGCACGATCACGTCGACGCCGGCGTCGAGCGTGGCCGAGAACAGCATGCGCTGGCCGGTGCGCGGCGTCTGGTCGAGCAGGCGCTTGACCACGGGCAGGAACCCGAGGTCGGCCATGTGGTCGGCTTCGTCGATGACGGTGATCTCGACCGAGTCGAGCGATGCGTGACGCGAATCGATGTGGTCACCGAGGCGACCCGGGCAGGCGACGAGCACGTCGATGCCCTGGCGCAGTGCGCTGATCTGTGGGCCGGCGGCGACGCCACCGAACACCGTGGTGGTGCGCAGCGACAGGCGCTGGGCGAGCGGCGCCATGGCGGCGTGGATCTGCGTAGCCAGCTCGCGGGTGGGCGCAAGGATCAGGGCACGGGGGCGACCCGGCTTGCGGGCCACGTTCGACTCGGCGAGCCGCATGAGCACCGGCAGGACGAACGCGAGGGTCTTGCCCGAACCGGTGCGGCCACGCCCGAGGACGTCGCGTCCGGCGGCCGCGTCGCGCATGGTGGCGGCCTGGATGGGGAAGGGGGTGGTGATGCCTTGGTCGGCGAGGGCCCGGCAGAGCACTGCGGGCAGGCCGAGCTCGGCGAAGGAAGGGACCACAGCCGCGTCGAAAACGGGCTGCAAAGGGGACGTGGGGCGGTTGGCCGCCATGGGGGAGCTCCGAACAACTGATGGGCCCGCTCGGCACCGGCTTGAGGGGCGGGCGCGTCTTTGCGGGGCGGGCCGAGGGTTCGGCCGGGGGCAAGCGTAGCGGGCGAGCTACGCGAACCCGACGACCCCACGCTCGCCACGACTCCCGCGCTCGCTGCAGCGGGCGCCTACTTGATGGCCACCGGGTTCACCGGCGAACCGACCGCGCCCACGAAGGGCTGCGGCGACGCCTCGAGGAAGAAGTCGTACTGGCCATCGGCCGCGCAATCGACCGCAAGCGCTTCGAGGTCGAAGTTCTGGCCTTGCGTGAGACCCATGTCGACGAGGTGCAGGCAGTGCATCGGCATCATCGCGCCCGGCGCCGACGGGTCCCACGGGAACACCTCGAACGTGATCGTGTCGGTGGCCACCGCCGCGGTCTCGTGCGCATGGAACCACTCGGCGCACGACAGCCCGATGCCGGGTGCGTTGGGCAGGAACGTGGCCGGGTCGATCTCGCCCATGAAGCCTGCGAGGTCGCCGGCCTTGGCCCGCGCCATCTTGCCGGTGCGCACGAGGATGATGTCGCCCGAGCGGATGTCGACACCCTGCGCCTCGGCCGCGGCGGTGAGATCGTCGCCGGTGATCGCGTACGCAGGGGTGAGCTCGTCGAGCCCCTTGAGTCGGGCGATGTCGAGCAGCACGCCGCGTCCGGTCAGCGACGTGATCTTGTGGATGCCGCACACCGACGCGCCGTGCTCGTTGATGGTGGCCGCGTCGCGGCCGCCGTAGATCTTGCCGCCGTAGCTCGCATGACACAGACCGTCCCAGTGGGTCGCGGCCTGCAGACCCATGGTGACCACGTCGTCGCTGGTGCAGAACGTCTCGGTGTCACCGGTGAAGCACGCGTTGATCGCGACCATGGTGCGCAAGGGGTTCACACGCCCGTGGATCGCACCGGTCTGCAGACCGTTCAGCTGCAGCGGGAACGCGAGCGAGAACCGCTTGCCCGAGCGGATGCACTGCGCGGCGTCGCGCACCACGTCGTCGGTGAGGAAGTTCAACGTGCCGATCTCGTCGTCGGCGCCCCATCGACCCCAGTTGCGCACACGGCTCGCGACGTCGAGAACGATCTGTGGGTACGGCATGGTGATCCTCCGGGTTCGGTGCCGGCTCGGTCTAGCGCGCCGGCGTGTCGTGTGCGGATCGGGCGCGTCGCGGATCAGCGGTGTGCGAGGCCCACGCGCACGGCGTCCTCGCCGGGCGTGGCCCGCATGAGGAGGTTCATCGCCCGATCGATCTCGTCGAGCGTGAACACCTCGCCCAGCAACGCTTCGGTCGGGTACGAACCGGCGTTGAGCACCTCGGCCGCCTTGCGCATCGACGCGGCGGTGGAACCGGCCCCACCGAGCACGGTGAGCCCCTTGAGGGGCACGAGGTCGCTGATCATCGACACGTGCGACATGTTCTTCAGCCCCGCCCACAACACGCGGCCGCCCATGCGCGCCAGCTCGAGGCACGAACCGACGGTGATCGCCGAGTCGGTGAGGTCGACCGCGAGGTCGGCCAGCCGGCCGTCGGTGAGATTGGCAACGGTCGACACGAGGTCTTGGTGATCGACGTCGATCACGTGCGTCGCGCCGAGGGTGAGTGCGGCATCGAGCCGGAAGCGGTCCTGGTTGCGGCCGGTCACGATGATGGTGCCGGCGCCGAGCAACTTCGCGTATGCGGCGCAGATGAGCCCCATGTGCCCCGGGCCCTGGATGACCACGCTCTCGCCCGGCTGCAGGTCGATGCGGTCGAACCAGTTGATGACGTTCGCGAGCGGCTCGAACAACGACAGCTGCTCGGCCGGCACGGCTTCGGTGAGCGGCAGCAGTTGCGTGTTGGGCAAGATCTCCATGTACTCGCCGTAGCCGCCGTGCAGACCGCTGCGCACGTCGAGTCCCTGTGTGTACCCGTAGAGCTGCATCTGCGAGCAGTACGGCGAACCCGACTTGCAGACCGCACACTCGCCGCAACGGCGCACCAGATCGACCGCGACGCGTTGCCCCACGGCCACCCCGAGCTGCGCGCCCGGCGCGAGCGCGTGCACCCGCCCCACGATCTCGTGGCCCGGCACCACCGGACTCGCCTCGCCGGGGACGTGCTTGTGCCCGTGCAGCTGCGCGAGGTCGCTCGCGCACAGGCCCACCGCCTCGACCTTGAGCACTGCGCCGCCCGGCGGAGGAGTGGGCACCGGGAACTCGCGCACCTCGTAGGTACCGTCTCCGCTGAACACCGCTGCACGACAGGTTTCCATGGGCGGCGACGTTACCCGCGCGGCACGCGCCGCGGTCCGCCGAACCGGCGTCGGTAGCGTGCCCGCCACGATGGCGCACGAACCCGGTCGGGCGAACCGAAGCATCGACTCCTGCGATCTGTGCGTCGTCGGCGCGGGCATGGCCGGCCTCGCAGCGGCACACGACGCGGCCGGCCGGGGCGCAAAGGTGATCGTGCTCGAGGGCACGCGCCGACCCGGTGGGCGGGCGCGCACCGTTCGGCCCGCGTGGGCCGGGGGCGCCGCCGTCGAGTGCGGCCCCGAGTTCGTCGATG
>JBKJKR010000356.1:0-3751 GCA_046597135.1 Acidimicrobiales bacterium
CCGCGGTGTACAGCTCGAGCGCCGGATCGTGACCTTCGCGCACGACAGCGTCGATGGCCAGACGATCGGTCGCCAGCATCCGGCACTTCACGTCGGTGACCCCGCCCGCGTGCGAGCGGTCGAGCGCGATGCCGATGCGCAGCAACCCGGCCAGCACCCGGACGACGTTCTTGTCGGCCTCGCCGAGGCTCGCGTACTCGGTGTGGCGTTCGCTCGGCATGCTCTTGCGGTGATAGCGCGCGAGCAGCGCCATGATCTCGACGTCGCGCTGGGAGAAACCGACGAGCTGGTCGGTGTTGCGGATCACGTAGGACGAGTGCTTGTGGTGCGCGGAGTGCGAAATGAACAGCCCCACGTTGTGCAGCACCCCGCCCGCTTCGAGCAGATCGCGTTCGTCGGTGCCGAGACGGTGCAGGTGTGCGGTGCAGTCGAACAGCTGCAGCGCGAGGTCGGTGGAGTGCTCGACGTGTGCAGGTTCGCGCTCGAACAGGTCGAGCACCCGTTGCACGCCTTTGCGGCGGATGTCGGAGAGGTGGTGGAAGGCATTGCTCGACGCGTTGCTCATGGTGTTGAGCAGCACGCCTTCGCGGAGCGCGAACTCACTCGTGACCATCTGCTTGATGTGCAGCTCGTCGAAGATCTGCTCGAGCAGGAGCGCGCCGCCGACGATGATGTCGCTGCGCTTCGCGTCGAGCCCGGGGAGGGCGGCGCGTTCGGTGCTGTTGCGTGCCGCGAGGACGTCGTCGACGATGCAGGCGAGGTCGTCGCGCGTGAACTTGACGTTGTTGACCCCGCGAGCGGTGTCCCGTCCGGCCCGGTGCTCGCTCATGGCGGCCACCGCGTTGATGGTGCCCGAGCTGCCGACCGCCACGTCGAAGCCCCGCTCGGCGACCTCGTGCGCGAGCGGCGCGAGGTAGGCCCGCAGGTACGCCCGGCAGTCACGTACCGACCGCGGTCGGATGACACCGTCGGCGAAGAAGCGGTCGGTCACCCGTATGGCACCGAGCTTCAGGCTGCGGGCGAGCAGTTCGTCGCCCGATTTGCCGATCACGAACTCGGTGCTGCCACCGCCGATGTCGACGACGAGGTGCAGGCGGTCGAACACCGGCACGCCCTGCAGCACCCCCAGGTGGATGAGTCGTGCCTCCTCCACGCCGGCGATGACCTGGATGTCGATGCCCGCCTCGTCGCGGGCGCGGGCGAGGAAGATCTCGCGGTTGGTGGCCTCGCGCACGGCGCTGGTGGCCACGGCGTGGATCGTTGCGTCGTACGCATCCGACACGCGTCGCATGCGCTGGAGCGCGGCGATGCCTCGATCGATGGCGTCGATGGCGAGCTCGCTCATCTCGCCCGAACCGTGGCCGAGGCGCACCGACTCCTTCTCGCGGGTGAGCACCTCGAACCCGCCCGTCGGGTCGACACGGGCCACGACCATGTGGATGGAGTTCGTGCCGATGTCGATCGCGGCGCGCACGTCGCTACCGTTGCGCACGTCACTCACGTTGCGGGCGGTGCTGCCGAGGCGATCGGGGACGGCGCGGCGGAGGGTCACGCTCCCATCATGCCTGCGATACCGTCGACCGACGCGTACGCGGCGGCCGATGGGTCGCCGTGATTCCGGCCGATCGAGGGCGAGTGGGGGACGACGCAGTGGGGGACGACATCGATTGGGCGGCGGAGTACGCCGCCGGTCGCGAGCGCATCGGCCGGTTGCTGGCCGATGCCACGGACGCCGACGCCGCGACGCGGGTGCCGGCATGCCCGGCGTGGACCGTGCGAGACGTGCTGGCCCATGTCACGGGCCTGGCGGCCGCGTTGTCGAGCGGGCAGATGCCCGGACCTGACCAGCAGGCGTGGCTCGACGGTCTGGTCGACGAGCGCCGTGATCGAACAGTCGCGCAGCTGCTCGACGAATGGGCGGCCACCGGGCCGGGGATCGCCGCGTTCTTCGAGCGCATGGGTGGTGGCGGCGGCCAACTCGTCTACGACGTGGTGGCCCACGAGCACGACGTCCGCCACGCACTCGGGCGTCCGGGCGAACGCAACTCCACAGGTGTCGGTGCCTGTGCCACGGCCATGTCGAACATCTTGGCGCGCGACCTCGCGGCGCACGGCCTGCCCGGCGTGACGCTCACGTCAGGTGGGCGTACGTGGAACGTCGGCGAAGGGCTGCCTGAGCTGGCGGTCGCGCTCGACCCGTTCGAGCTCATCCGGGTGTTCGGTGCTCGACGCAGCGAATCTCAGATGCGGGCGCTGCCATGGCAGGGCGATCTCGATCGCTACCTCCCGGGCCTGGTCCACTCCCCGTTGCCGGTCGACGATCTCGTCGAGTGAGCGCGGACTGATCATGGCCACGCCAAGTGTCGAGTCGATGGCGTCGAATGGCGCGGCCGCGCGCCCGATCGGGCTCATCGTCAACCCTCGTTCGGGCAACGACGTGCGCCGCGTCATCGCGAGTGCCGGCAGTTCCACGCTCGAGGACAAGACGTCGATCGTGCGGCGGGTGGTGTTGGGGGCCCGGGTGCTCGGCGCGAACCACTTCATCACGCATCACGAACCGCACCAGATCGTGCGGCGAGCCACCGAGACGCTGCGCGGCCTCACCATGGAGAAGGTGGGCGAGCCGATCGACAACACCGAGGCCGACACCACGCGAGCGGCGGCGATCATGCGCGAGCGGGGGTGCGCCGCGGTGATCGTGCTCGGCGGCGACGGCACCAACCGCGCCGCGGCAAAGGGCTGGCCCGACATGCCGGTGATCCCGCTGTCGACCGGTACGAACAACGCGTTCCCGTACTGGGTCGAGCCCACGGTGGCCGGCAGCGCGGCGGGACTCCTCGCCACAGGTGTCGTGGCCTCGGACCCGACCACGTTGCGCCCGGCCAAGGTGGTGCGCGTGTCGATGCCCGATGGGGTCGACGAGCTCGCGCTCATCGATGCCGTTGCGGTGGCCGACCCGTGGGTCGGCTCGCTCGAGCTCTTCGAGCCCGACACGATGCGCATCGCGGTTCTGACCCGCGCCGACCCGGCGGCCATCGGCTTCTCGGCCGTCGGCGGCCTGCTCGTGCCGTGTGCACCCGAGGACGAGCGTGGCGTGCTCGTGCGGTTCTGCCCGCCGGGCGCCGATCCGCCGGTGCTCCTGTACGCGCCGACCGCGCCCGGCCACTACGCGGCCATCGGCATTCGCGAGTGCCGGTCGTTGCACCTCGACGACGAGGTCGAGGTCGAAGGGCCCGTGCTGCTGGCGTTCGACGGCGAGCGGAAGCGCCGCCTCCACGAGGGCGAGACCGCGGTCTTCGCGGTGCGCCGCGACGGTCCGCAGGTCATAGACGTGCGGGCGGTCATGGCTGCGGCGGCACACCAGGGCGTGTTCGTGGGACAATTCCCCGAGACGTAGTTCGTCGGCAAGGGGGCCCACTCATGGGTGCACAGATCGTCATCAAGGGCGGAACGGTCTACGACGGCTCGGGTTCGCCGGGCTTCGCCGCCGATGTCGCCATCTCCGACGGCAAGGTCGTCGAGGTCGGCCCGTCGCTCTCCGGCGACCAGGTGCTCGACGCCACCGGCCACGCCGTGGCGCCCGGCTTCATCGACATCCACACGCACTACGACGCGCAGGTCTTCTGGGACCCCGCCCTCACGCCGTCGTGCTTCCACGGCGTCACCACCGTCGTGGCCGGCAACTGCGGCTTCTCGATCGCCCCAACCCGGCCGGCTGATCGAACCCTCATCGCGCAGACGCTCGAGAAGG
>JBKJKR010000363.1:0-2750 GCA_046597135.1 Acidimicrobiales bacterium
GTCACCCTCGTCGAGCGCGGGGCCCAGCACCTCGCGCACATGACGTTCTGCCTCGGCGGGCGTTCGGTCGGGCGCGAAACGATGGTTCACCGTGAGCACCGCTCGGTCGGGGACGACGTTGCCCGCCGTTCCGCCTTCCACGAACACGGCCTGCAACCCTTCGTGGTACTGGCAGCCGTCGATCACCGGCCGGCGAGGTACGTAGGTGCCGAGGAGCGACAGCACGTTGCCCAGACGATGAACGGCGTTGCGACCCATCCAGGCCCGCGCCGTGTGGGCGCGGGTCCCGACCATGGTGACCCGGAGTCGCATGGTGCCCTGGCATCCGGCCTCGAGCGCGGCCCCGGTGGGCTCGCCGAGGATGGCCACGTCGCCGGAGAGCAGATCCGGCCGCTCACGCTCGATCTCGCGGAGTCCGGAGTGCATCAGTGCGACCTCCTCGCGGGCGTAGAACACGTAGGTCACGTCGACGGCAGGCGCGGCCACGGTGCGCGCCAACTCGAGCATGACGGCGAGGCCACCCTTCATGTCGGCCGAGCCGACACCCCACACGGTGGAACCGTCGGTCGATGAGGCGTCGTTGTCACCGTTGACCGGCACCGTGTCGGTGTGCCCGCCGAGTATGACGCGGTACCGACGCCCGAGATCGGTGCGCGCCACGAGGTTGTCGCCGACCCGGACGGTCTCGAGCCACGGGATCGCCCGGAGCTCGGCCTCGAGGATGGCGACGATCTGCTGTTCGTGGTGGCTGACCGACGGGATGTCGACGAGCCACGCGGTGAGCGCCAGCAAGTCGGTCGATGGGGTCACGAGCAACCGGGCGGCCATGCGGGCAGGCTACCGGCGCACCGCGGCGGCCTACGACCCATCGTCACCGCCGGCGCCGGCGACTCAGCCGGCCAGGCGTTGTTCGACGAGGTCGATCTGATCGTCGGGCTGCACGACTGCGATGCGGATGTGGCCGGCACCGGCGGCGCCGTAGAACTCGCCCGGCGACACCAACATGCCGGCGCGTTCGGCGAGGAGCCGGGTGAGGGCCCACGCATCGCCGTTCGGGGCGGGCACCCACAGGTAGAAGCCGCCCTGGGGCAGCGGCGCGTCGATGCCGATGCCGGCCAAGAGCGCCGCCATGCGCACCAGCCGCGCGTGGTATCGCTCGCGTTGCACGTCGACGTGGGCATCGTCGGCAAAGGCCGCGACCGCGGCGGCTTGCACCGGGCCGGGCACCATGAGCCCGGCGTGCTTGCGCACCTCGCTCAGGTAGTGCACGAGCGCGGGGTCGCCGGCGTAGAAGCCGGCGCGCGCTCCGGCGAGGTTCGAACGCTTCGACAGCGAGTGCACCGCGACGACACCGTCGATGCCCGACGACAGGATCGAGCGTCCGGGGCCGTCCCAGGTGAACTCGATGTAGCACTCGTCGCTGAACACCGGCACGCCGCGCGCCCGGCCCCATGCGGCCGCCGCTTCGAGATCGTCGAGGCCACCCGCCGGGTTGCCCGGCGTGTTGACCCAGAGCGCAAGCGCACGCGCCGCGTCGGCCTCGTCGATGCGCGACAGGTCGATGCGCCACTGCGAGTCGACCGGCACGGCGACGGCCCGACAGCCGCCGAGGATGGCGCCCATCTCGTAGCTCGGGTAGCTGATGGCCGGGTAGAGGATGGTGTCGCAATCGGGGTTGCGCAGGTGCAGCAGCTGCGGCAGCAACGCCACGAACTCCTTGGTGCCCACACACGCTGCGACGTGTTGCGGCGCAACGTCGACCGAGAAGCGGTGGGCCAACCATCCACTCGCCGCTTCGCGGTAGGCCGGCGAGCCGATCGACGCCGGGTAGCCGCGCTCGGCGTTGGATCCGCCGAGCGCCGCAATGACGCTCGGCGCCGGTGGGTCGCAGGGTGTGCCGATGGACAGATCGACCACCCCGCCGGGATGCGCGGCCGCCAAAGACTTGAGCTCGTCGAGACGGTCGTACGGGTACGGCGGGGGCACGAAGCCCTTGGTCGCGGTCATGGCGCAGAATCTAGGGCTGCTCCGGGCACGACGAACTCACGGAGCCGACCGATCGAACCCTGTTCGAGCCGGGCCCGCACCCGCATGCCCTGGGCCTCGGCCTGTTCGACGAGCACCTGACCTTCGCGGTGCACGGCGGCGATCATGTCACCCCGCTCGAAGGGGATGAGGAGCTCGGTGACGGTGGTCAGGGCGCGCACCCGATCGCTGATCGCGTTGAGGAGCTCCTCGATGCCCTGGCCGGTCTCGGCCGACACGGCGACCGCGCCGTCGACGCGCGCGGCGAGTCGCTCGGCCTGGTCGCTGCGATCGGCCTTGTTGAACACCACGAGCTCGGGGACCGATGCCGCGCCGATGTCGCGCAGCACGGCCCGCACGGTGTCGATGTTGCCCATGGGGTCGGGGCCCGAACCGTCGACCACGTGCACCAACAGGTCGGCGTCGACCACGACGTCGAGCGTGGTCTTGAACGCTTCGACGAGGTGGGTCGGCAGCTTGCGCACGAACCCGACCGTGTCGGATACGTAGACGCCTTCGCCACCGGGCAGGGCGTGCCGGCGCGTCGTGGCGTCGAGCGTGGCGAACAGCCGGTTCTCGGTGAGCACCCCAGCGTTGGTGAGCCGGTTCAGCAGGCTCGACTTTCCGGCGTTGGTGTAGCCCACGATGGCGACGGCGCGATTCGCTGTGCGCTTGCGCGCCTTCGACTGCACGGCGCGATGCCCGCGGATGTCCTTGAGATCGAC
>JBKJKR010000240.1:0-8792 GCA_046597135.1 Acidimicrobiales bacterium
CCGATATCGGCCACCATCGCCTCGTCGAGAAGCGAAAGGTGTTCGAGCGCGGCGAGACATCGCTCGCAGCCGTCGACGTGTCGACCCACGCGGGTCGACTCGCCGGTCGAGAGCCACGCGACGAGCGCGAGCTCACTGGGGTGGCGCCACAACCTCATTGCCATTCCTCCAGTGCCTTCTTCAGCACTTGGCGTGCCCGGAACAATCGCGTCTTCACCGTGGGCAGTGGGAGCTCCATGGTCGCCGCGATGTCCTCGTACGAAAGTCCGTCGATCTCGCGCAACACGATCAACGCCCGCGAATCGGCGTCGAGCCGACCGAGCGCGGCCGACAGATCGCTCAGCGCGGCACGGCCTTCCACAGCACGCGCCACAGTTATGCCCGAGATCTGCTCGGGGGTGTCATCGCCGTAGAGATCGTCGCGTCGGGTGCGCAACAACGAGATGGCCGCGTTGCGGGCCACGCGCAACATCCAGGCCCGAGGCACCGAACCGTCGGCCTGATGGGGTGCGTGACGCCACGCCTTGATCATCGTCTCCTGCACGACATCGTCGGCGAGCGCGGGGTCACGCACGATCGAGATGGCCAAGCGGTAGACCGCCGCGGCGTGCTGTTCGATCGCGGCCCGCATGGGCTCGGGCGCCACGATCCCACGAGGGGTCTGTTCTTTCGTGCGCTTGTCGTCCAACGTGGGTCCCCGGCGGCAGCCGTACGACGTTCACATCGGCCGATTCGCGGGGCTTGTGAGCGTTACCCGGGTGCGGGAACCGCCAGCACGAGGTCGAGGATCACCCCGTCGGGCCGCGCCACGGTGAACGCCGCACCGGCCAGGGCGGCCGGGCGAACGCTCCGCGCCAACGGTTCGGTCGGGTCGAGCAGGGTGCTCAACCCCACGGCGGTGCGCCCGGCGGGCAGGTCGCGCCACAGCACCGTGTTCCAGGCCGCGGCGCGAGTGGCCGGCCACACCTCGTGCAACCGGTCGAGCACCGGGTCGAGTGCTTCGTCGGCTGTCGACCCTTCACGCCATGGCGCGCGGCGGCCGCGCACCCGCAGTCCGGCAGCGCGCAGCGACGCGACGAGCACCCGGCTCGTCACCGCCCGCGCCCCTCGTTCGAGCGCGAGCTCGCGCACCGCGACGGGCACGTCGTAGTGGTCGTCCTGGAACGCGAGGCGTCGGATGCCGATCGCGTTCGCGAACTCGTGCAGCTCGTCGACCGACGTGTCGCTCGCCAGGTGCGCCCAACGATCACCGCGCCACGGCCAGGCCGCGTCATCGACGAGCACGCTCATGTGCCGGCGGGTACCTCGGCGGAACGCTCGGACAAGCGGGAGGCGACGCGGCCCACCTTGTCGACGTAGGCCACGATGGACGCTTGGGCGCGCTCGCCCTCGGGTGACAGGCCACGCAGCCCGGCCATGCCCCAGTGCCGCAGCACGACCGGCACGAGGATCTGTTCGTGGTGCACGCGGAAGTCGTAGATGCCGGCCTTGCTGATGGCCCGCGAGTGGCCGGCGAAACCAGGAATGCCGGTGCCGGGCATGGCGAAGCCGAGCACCTCGGCTTCGAGCGCGATGGTGAGTGCCGACGGGTCGATCTCGAACGCGGCCGATGCGAGGTCGCGGTAGAAGAGGTAGTGGAAGTTCTCGTCGAAGGCGACGCGCTTCATGACCTCTTGGCCGGCCGGGTCGCCGATGAGCTTGCCGGTGTTGTGGTGCGAGATGCGGGTGGCCAGCTCCTGCAGGGCGAGATACACGAGCCCCTGCGCGGTGCTCGGCGGATCGGGCACCTGCGCGGTGCTCATCTGCTGCATGCGGCCGCGCTCGAGCTCGATCGGATCGATGGCGTTCGACAACGTGAGGTAGTCGCGGATGACCACCGAGTGGCGCGCCTCTTCGGCGGTCCACCGGCGGGTCCACTGGCCCCACACGTCGTTGCCGCCGAACAATCGCTGCACGTCGCGCAGGTAGTACGGCAGGTTGTCCTCGGTGAGCAGGTTCACGAACAACGCACTGCGCACGGCCGGTGGCAGCCCGGAGTCTTCGGGACGCCACGGGCGGTCGACCACCACCGACGGGCCGCGCTCCCACGGCACGTACTCGTGTGGGAACCACTCCTTGGTCTGCGCGAGATGACGCTCGTAGAGCGACTCGGCAGTCGGTGTCAGTTCACGGAGAAGCGTGACGTCGTCCACGCGCGCATCCTACCGGTGTGGTTCCTCACGGCGTGGTTCAGCGGCCGGTGGAGCCGAAGCCACCGACGCCGCGCTGCGACGGCGGCAGTTCCTCGACGGGCGCGAAGCGGCAGTGCTCGACGCGCTGGATGACGAGCTGCGCGATGCGCTCGCCGCGCACCACGTGGAACGGCGTCTCAGGGTCGGTGTTCACCAAGAGCACCTTGAGCTCGCCGCGGTAGCCCGAGTCGATGAGACCGGGGCTGTTGAGACACGTCACGCCGTGCTTGAGCGCGAGGCCGCTGCGGGGCTGCACGAACCCGGCGTACCCCTCGGGGATGGCGATGGCCGCACCGGTCGCGACGAGCGCGCGACCGCCGCCCGGCGCGAGCACCACATCGTCGCGCGCCACGAGGTCGGCGCCGGCATCACCATCGGTGGCGTACGCCGGCAGTGGGAGGTCAGGGTCGAGGCGGACGATCGGGATCTCGAGCACCGAGGCACGATAGATCGCCGGTGCCCGACCGCAACAGCAGCGCCCATGCATCGGTACCATCGTCGTTCATGCTCGCCTGGATGGACCTCGAGATGACCGGTCTCGACCCCGATCGCCACGTCATCGTCGAGATCGCCACGCTCATCACCGACGACAACCTCGAGCTCATCGCCGAAGGGCCCGACCTCGTCATCCATCAGCCGCCCGAGGCAATGGCTTTCATGGACGACTACGTGCGCGAGATGCACACCCGCAGCGGTCTTCTCGCGCTGATCGAGGCGTCCACGATCTCCGCGGCCGAGGCGGCCGCCGAGACACTCGCGTTTCTGCGCACGCACATCCCCGAGGCGAGCACCGTGCCGTTGTGCGGCAACTCCATCGGCACCGACCGTCGCTTCCTCGCCAAGTGGTTCCCCGAGATCGAGAACCATCTGCACTACCGCTCGGTCGACGTGTCGACCATCAAAGAGCTCGCCAAACGGTGGAACCCGGCGGCACTCGCCACCGCGCCGCGCAAAGCCCGCGGCCACCGCGCCCTCGACGACATCCGCGAGAGCCTCACCGAACTGCGCTTCTACCGCGAGGCAGTCTTCCGCAACGGGGCCGAAGCGCCGGTTGTTGCGGTAGCGCCCGCCGAGGCGTCCATCGCTCCGCCCCAGGCCGCCGACTGACGAGCGGTATTTCCGCCACAACGTCGGCTTCCGACGCGGCACGTCGCTCCCACTGCGGCCAGCGTCGCTCGACCGTCCGGCCCGAGCGGCAACATCGGGTCGCCGCTCGAAAACACCTATGGTGGCCCCGATGACGGGCGAGCGGAAAATCACCAAGCAGGAACAAGAGCCGGCCACCGACGAGATCACCGAGGTCGCACCCGGTGTGCTGCGCACCCAGTTGCCCGTCGAGCTCCCCGGCCTGGGCCACGTCAACTGCTATCTGCTCGAAGACGAGCGTGGCGTGGCCGTGGTCGACCCTGGCCTGCCCGGGCCAGCATCGTGGAACGCGCTGCTCGACCGGCTCGAGCGGGCCGGTTTCGAGCTGCGCCACGTGCACACCGCGGTGGTCACGCATTCGCACTTCGATCACTTCGGCGGCGCACCGCGCCTGCGCGACGAGGCTGACGCCGACATCCTCACCCACGAGAGCTTCCGCGACCACTTCGATTCGTCCGAGATGTTCGAGAGCCACGACTCCGAGATCCTCGAGCTCAACCCCGAAGAAGAGCTCGATCGCATCCGCGAGATGATGCGCCGGCCGAAGCCCTGGGGTGGCCGCTGGTCGCCGCCGAGCGACGAGGACCTGCGCCTCTTCATGAAGATGGGCCGCCGCACGCGCCGGTTCCAGGTGCCCGACCCGTCCATCACCGTGACCGACACCCAGATCGTGAAGCTGGCCCGGCGCGAGTGGATCGCCGTGCACACCCCGGGTCACACGAGCGATCACCTCTGCCTCTACGACCCCGTCGAGAAGCTGTTCATCTCGGGCGACCACGTGCTGCCGACGATCACGCCCCACATCGCCGGTCATTCACCCGGTGGGGTGATCACCGATCCGCTCGCTCGGTTCTTCGAGTCGCTGAAGCACATGCACGACTTCGACGTCGACCTGGTGCTGCCCGCGCACGGTCACCCGTTCCGCGACCTCGCGGGCCGCGCCGATCACATCCTCGAACACCACTACGAGCGGCTCGACATCATCCGCCACGCGGCCGACGACCTGCCCGAGGGCACCGTCACCGATTACATGCGGCGGCTGTTCCGCGAACGCTCGTGGGGCGACATGGCCGAGAGCGAGACGTTCGCCCACCTCGAGCACCTACGCATCGCCGGCGAGGCCACCACCACCGACCGCGACGGGATGCTCATCTACCGCGTCGCGCTCTGACAGCTCGGGGTCGGGCGCCGCGTCGGGGAAGAGCGGCGGCGGCTCGAAGGGTGCGAGCCATCGATCACGCCAGCGACGGTCGAGGTAGACCAGCGCGGCGATCGCGACGATGCCGGCAAGGAACAGCACCACGTAGTTCGGGTACTCCTCGTAGGTGAACGCGACCTCGTGGGTCCCTGCGGGCACGAGCACGCCGACGAAAGCCGGTGCGACCATGACCGTCGGTTGCACCACCCCGTCGACGGTGGCGCGCATGCGCGGGTGATACGCGACGCGCAGCATCGTGTACGCCCCGCGGGCCATGGTGACGGTCGCGGTGTACCGACCCGCGTCGCCGTCGGCCGTCTGCACGTCCACCGTGCCCGCCGGTGTGCTCACCCCGGGCACGACGGTCGATGCCACGGGCTTCAGGTCCTCGTAGGTGACCACGGGCAGCACCCGCTGGGTGCCGGCCGCGCCTTGGGCGAGCACCGGCTCGGCACCGATGCCGACGTTGTCGCGCTCGGCTGCGTACGAGCCCTCCACGTCGACCACACCGACGTAGCCCGTCGCGTTCTCGATGCGATAGAGCGCATGGCGGGCCTGCGTCTCGACGAGCGTGCCGTTCGGTGGCGCGGAACGATCCGCCGGCTGGATCACCCAGCGCACGTTGAACAGTTCGTAGTGCCACGCGTTGTTCTGGTTGAAGCGCACCTCGACGTCGGCCAGCAGCGACGGGATGCGCAACGAGTAGCCGAGCACGTCGGTGGGGCCGGCTTCTTGGATGCGGGTCTGCGTGCGCGAACCGCCCACGTAGTACTCGCCGCCGTTGTCGCCGAGCAGCCCGGCGTAGATGCGGCCGCCGCCTTGCGCGAGCGCAGTTGCGACCAGCGCGTCGACCTGCGCGCCTTCGGTCGCGTCGTAGGTCTTCTGCGCCTTCATCCACGACGCAGCCTGACGCTCGTGCGTGTCGGTCACGTTGATCGCGGGGATGAACGCCAGCACGCCCGCGACACCGAACGCCAGCTCGAACACGGGGCGCGCCGACGGTGCCAGCCGGGGCTGCCACGCCCGCAGCTCGCGCCACAGGTACGTGCTGCCCTCGACCACTCCGATGGCGGCGATGAGCACACCGGCCATGTGGACGCCGCTGATGAAGCGGTGCAACAGCAGCGAGCTGATGCCGGGCAGGAACGAGATCACCGGCCCAAACGGGTCCTTGCCGCAGAACAAGATGACGCTGCCGATGAAGAACACCGACAGCATGCGGCACAACGGATCGCGCCGCGACTTCAGCAGCACCACGAACAACCCGATGAACACCAGCACCGTGAGCACCGGTGGGTGGTCACGATCGAACAGCTGGCCGCCGAACAACCACTTCATGACCTTCGTGCCGCCGTACGAATCGACCCACACGGTGTCGGCGTTGTACTGCGTGTTGGCGCTCCACGGCTGATCGGTGAACACCGGCACCAGCAGCCAGCCGCTCACCACCAGCGAGCCGCTCACCACGATCAGCATGCGCAGCACACGACCACGGATGTCGACGAACGACACGATGGCCATGACGCCGATGACCATCGCCAGCAGGTACCCGGTCTGCAGGTGTGCGCACATCACGAACGCGGTCGACGCGGCAGCCGCAGCGAGGTTGCGTCGTTCGGTGATGGCCCGCCACGCGTAGCCCATGGCGATGGGGAACATCCACATGCCCCACTGCTGGGCCCACAGCCCGAGGCCGCGCCACACGTAGCTGCTGTGCTCGAAGCCGTAGCTCGGGTTGCTCGCCACCATGGGCGCGAGCGCGGCGGCCACGATTGCGGTGCCCACCGACAGGCGCATCAACCGGCAACCGAGGTACACGGCGACCGGCCACGTACCGAGGATCACGAACGTGGTCCAGCGCGACGCGTTGCCCACGCCGATCGCGTCGGCGAGGAACGCCGACAACAGGTGTGGCATCGTCTGGTACTGGTGCATCATCGGGAACCCGAGCCCGATGCGCGGGAACCATCCGTCGACGGGGAAGTAGCCGGCTTCGAGCCGACCCAGCGCCCAGTCGATCAACGTGCGGTGCACGGTGAGATCGCTGCGGGTGGTGACCGCCGTGAGCTCGGGGCGCAAAATCCACAGGTTGATCGCGGTGATGAGCCCCACGGCGAACCACGGCGTGCGCGCGAGTCGATGCAGACGCACGAACACATCGGTCACGAACAGATCATGGCCGACCCGAGGCACCTCGTACGGGTCGGCCATGACTCGAAATGCACAGACGAGCTAGCGGATGCGGTTCACCGCGCTGACCACACCCTTGAGCGACGCGTTGAGGATGCTCTCGTCGCGCCCCACGCCCCAGCGCACCTGACCGTTGGCGTGCTTCACCTCGACGTAGGCCACAGCGGTCGCGTCGGAGCCCGCCGACACCGCGTGCTCGGTGTAGTCGACCACGTCGAACTCGAACCCGAGCTCGCGCGCCAGACCCTGCACGAACGCGGCGATGGGCCCGTTGCCCTCGCCGTGCACGGTGGCGTGCGCACCGTCGATGAGCATCTGCGCCGTGATGCGCGACGTCTTGTCGCCCGTGGTGGTCTCGTGCGAGAGCAGCTTCACGGGTGCATCGTCGGGGAGGTAGGTCTGCTCGAACTGGCCCCACAGCGCGGCGGGCGAGATCTCGGTACCGGTGTCCTCGGTGATGTTCTGGATCGACTTCGAGAACTCGACCTGCAGACGCCGCGGCAGATCGAGCCCGTGCTCGGCCTTCAAGATGTACGCCACGCCGCCCTTGCCCGACTGGCTGTTGACCCGGATGACCGCCTCGTAGCTGCGGCCCACGTGCTTCGGGTCGATGGGCAGGTACGGCACCTGCCAGTGCTCGGGGTCGGCGCCGATCGCGTCGAGGCCCTTCTTGATGGCGTCTTGGTGCGAGCCGCTGAACGCGGTGTACACGAGGTCGCCCACGTACGGATGGCGCGGGTGCACGGGCAGCCGGTTGCAGTACTCGGCCAGGCGACGCAGCGCGTCGATGTCGGTGAGGTCGAGCTTGGGGTCGACGCCCTCGGTGAACATGTTCATCGCCATGGTGATGAGGTCGACGTTGCCGGTGCGCTCACCGTTGCCGAACAACGTTCCCTCGACGCGGTCGGCGCCGGCCATGAGCCCCATCTCGGCCGCGGCGACCGCGGTGCCGCGGTCGTTGTGCGGGTGCAGCGACAAGATGACCTTGTCGCGGTCGCGGATGGTGCGATGGAACGACTCGATCACGTCGGCGTAGATGTTGGGCGTGTACATCTCGACGGTGGCCGGCAGGTTCAAGATGAGCTTGCGATCGGTGGTGGGCTCGATCACGTCCATCACGGCTTCGCAGATCTCGATCGCGAAGTCGATCTCGGTACCGGTGAAGCTCTCGGGCGAGTACTCGTAGTGGATCTGCGTGGCGCCCGCGTTCTTCTCGAGCTTCTTCACCAGTTGCGCCGCGCTCGTGGCGATGTCGATGATGCCGGCGCGGTCCTGGTTGAACACGACCCGCCGCTGCAGCTCGGAGGTGGAGTTGTAGAAGTGCACCACGGCGCGCGGTGCGCCCTGCAGCGCTTCGTAGGTGCGCTCGACCAGTTCGGCGCGGCACTGCACCAGCACCTGGATGGTGACGTCGTCGGGGATGAGATCTTCTTCGATCAGCAACCGGCAGAAGTCGTAATCGGGCTGGGACGCCGACGGGAAACCGATCTCGATCTCCTTGAAGCCCATCTGCACCAGCGCCTCGAACATGCGCCGCTTGCGCACCGGGTCCATGGGGTCGATGAGCGCCTGGTTGCCGTCGCGGAGGTCGACCGAGCACCAGGTCGGCGCCTTCTCGATCCGGTTGCCGGGCCAGGTGCGGTCGGGCAGCGAAAGGGGAAGGAACGGCCGGTACTTCTCGAAGGACATCTTCTTCGGGATCACGGGCTGCGGAGGCATTGGTTCGTTCCGTTCGTTGGACGTGTTGCTTGCTCTTGGTGACAGAGAACTTGGGCCGGCGGTAGTTGGCCCGAAAAAGACGAAACCTCCTGGGCAGAAGCGCAGGAGGCGGGACGAACGCGGTGAAGGCGTTCGTCTACGGAAGAAGAAGGAGGCCCAAGTGAACAGTCATCGCAGCTCATTCTGCGCTTCGGCGCCCGAAAAGGCAACCACCCCTCGCGAGAACCAGCCGGCCGCCGCGGCCTCGCGGCCGTCGAGCAACCACCAACCGAAGGCGCCGTGCTGCGCTGCGGTTGCGGTGGCCGCCA